>CAMYLH010000282.1 GCA_947259065.1 uncultured Desulfobacterales bacterium | reverse complement strand
ACCGCGTCGGTAACGAGGATGATGTTCGCAGCGCGGTCGTCATCCAGATGTTTCAGCGCCAGGGAAAGTCCGGCGTAGAGGTTGGTGCTTCCCCCGGCGTTGAGCGAGTCGATCATCTTCCGCGCCTTGATCAAAGAGGCGTCGGATGCCGGCAGCCATTCACGTGTCAATTCAGCGGCCTGACTGGAAAACGTCACGATCCGAAATCGGTCGCCGGGCTTGAGCTTTTCCATGGCTTTCATGACACCGTGCTTAAAAGTCCCCATCTTGGATTGCATACTGCCGGAGACATCCAAAACAAAGCAATAGTCGGTACCGTTTGTCAGCGGCTTTAAATCGAGGCCTGGCGTAATGACCATCATGAAAGTACCGGGTTTGGCCGGATCGTCACGATAAGGAATGACTTCTATTCTGCCGGGCAGCTCATCCTGCAGGCGGTAGTAAAAAATGAAATCCCGATTCAGGCTCATATCGGCCAGCTGCATCTGCACGTTGAAATGATTTTCAGCCAGGCTGTTTATCTGAGCCGCTGCTTCGAATCCGGGTACGCGCACGTCCTGGATGGGGTAGGCTGATTTTAATTGGCGTTGGTCGTCCAGAAGCTCATCCCGGCTTCATCGGTGCCGCCGTCTTCCAAGGGATAAAGGAAACGGCCAACTCCGGTGTCGATGTTGAGAGGCTGGTAATATAAGAATCGAATTTTGGTTTGGTCATTGGCAGGCACCGGGTGGACTTTGAACTCAAACGTATAAAACTCATTTTTTTCGGCAAGGCCGGCATCGTTGCCCCGGCTCTTTTCATCCGCATAGATTTGCCGGGCTTTTTGTTTTTCCAGCACTTCGCCATGGATTTCCCGTTCACCCACGGTTATGGTGACTTCCGAGAGGCTCGCGCTTTTAGGCAAAGGAAAACTGTAGATGGCTTCAAGGTCTTCACTGTTGGGGTTATAAAAGGTCTGGTGGACCTCGGTCATCGCAAAGCCGTTATTGATCACCACATTGACTTGATGGTCAAGAATCCGGATGGGCTGATGACCGGTGCCGATGGGGGAAAGAATCCCGGCAGCTTGACTCACCACCGGGGCCATCCCCACCCATAGAATTAGAGTCATAAAAGCGATTAATTTCTTCATGGTGCGCCTCCTTTTCCGGATTGACCGGAATAAATAGGTTAAGCGGTTCAAAGTTCCGGGTTGATTCGCACCTATCGAATGAGCAACCCTTGTGCCAGGGATTATATTGATAAGCGAGTTTAAGGTTAACTATTTGATAAGTTTATAAATAATCAGAAAACCGAGAGGGATTTTGAGGCAAAATTCAAAAAGAATTATTTGGAAATTTATACTTTTATTGAATATTAGTATTCAAAAATTGTATAGACCTTATAAGAAAATGATAATAATCTCGATAATATATTGAATTATATGTAATTATAGACTAAAAAAGATTGGATAGCATGGTCATACCAGATTGATTTTTGCTATCTTTGTGTTGAAAAAGTCATTAATCCTCTGGATATTAGTAAAAAGTTATAATATTATCAAAAAGTTAAAAAATATATACAATATTTGTATATCGCTGATTCGGATAACCAGGTAAAGGAAAGGATCATATGATGGCTATTTTAGAACCGGAAGAACACTCTTTTTTGACATCTGTCAGCAGGGTCAGCTATGCCAACCCCTTCCTACCCGAGCGCATCGTATACGAGCGACAAGCCCTGGGAGATGATTTTGACGAATCACATGCCAACTGGAACCTTTTGGGGGACGACCCGGAAACGCATCAAATCAACACCACCAAGATTGCTCAGCGGGCAATTCCAATCATTGAAAGGTTTCAGGCGCAATTGAAAGAGGGAGCGGCGGCAACCCATCAAGAAATTCGGCTTTATGAAGATACGGTTCTTTTTTTGCTTTTTTATAATTACGCCCAGAGATTCAAGAAAAGCATTATCGGCCCGAAACAGGGCCGGACTTATGACTACTTTGAAGAATTTTGCGAGTACTGGTCGTTCTTTTTTGACATTGCCGGCTACAATCTGCCGCAGAAAGGGGAGGCGGCCCACATTTTTGCCTGTTCCTTTCAAGTACGCCGGGCTTTCTTCTATATTTTCAGGGCCATCATCGGCCGTTCGTCAGTGGCGGCAAACTTGCGGGCCATGGTATGGACGTCTATCTTCACTCATGACATGCGACGGTATCGCCGCTCCTTTTATAAACGCATGGCTGATTTTAGCACCTTGATCATCGGACCGACGGGATCTGGCAAAGAGCTTGTTGCTCGCGCCATCGGTCTTTCGCGGTACATCCGGTTTGACCCCGCGTCCCTGACCTTTGAAAAAGATTTCTCAGAAACCTTTTTCCCGATCAACCTTTCGGCATTGCCTTTGACCCTGATCGAATCGGAGTTGTTTGGCCATCGGCGTGGTGCATTCACCGGCGCCCTGGAAGACCGCAAGGGATGGCTGGAAGTTTGTCCGCCGCAAGGCAGTGTCTTTCTGGACGAAATCGGGGAGCTGGACGCCCTCATCCAGGTGAAACTACTCAGGGTGATCCAGGCACGGACATTTCAACCCCTGGGTTCGACAAAGTCTCATCGCTTTAAAGGCAAGATTGTGGCGGCCACCCATCGCGACATTCATTACGCCATGGAGCAGGGAGAATTCAGAAAGGATTTTTATTACCGGCTATGTTCGGACATCATCAAAACACCATCTTTGCAACAACAAATCCGCGAATCTCCCGAGGTGTTGTGGGATCTCGTCGGTTATATTTGCCAGCGGGTTGCAGGACAGGAATGGGAGGAGGTCGCCGGCGAAGTGCAATCCTGGATTGGAAAACACCTTGGCATGGAATACTCCTGGCCGGGCAATATCCGCGAACTGGAACAGTGCGTCCGCAATCTGATGATCCGTCGCGAGTACTATCCTGCCGGAAATCTTGTCTCGATGATCGATGAGCGGCTCCCGGTTGGATTTCAGAAAGGGTCGCTCAGCCTCGAGGAAATCTGCAGTCTTTATTGCACTCATGTTTACTCGCGTGCCGGTTCATTCGTAGAGACGGCGCGACGCTTGAAAATCGACAGAAGAACAGTGAAGAAATATGTAGATGCAGATTTTTCCGCAAGGTGACACCTAAATTAATCTGCGGCGGACGAGGGTTTAATTCCCCGCCAGTAGGGGCGAAGAAAATTTTCCGATCGATACCCCGTTGCTTGCAGCGGGGTAGTTCATTAATAGAAAAATTGTTGGGATTCTCTTGACTCTGAAGGCAACACTGTGCTTTCTTAGTAGCGTCTTGGATTTCTGTCCGCCAATTTCTGAACGCTTTAGCGAGAAATCACCTGTTATGAAGACACATACAGCCTTTTACAAATCGCCGTTGGGATTTATTAAACTAGTCGGAAATCAAGATTGCATTTTGTCCCTGGATTTTGTTGAGGAAGCGATACCAAATGATACCGACCTGCCCTTTTGTTTAAAAGCCGGTCTCAAGCAAATTGATGAGTATTTCAAGGGGAACCGAAGCAAATTTCTACTAAACCTTGATCCCGTAGGAACAAAATTTCAAAGACTGGTCTGGCGGCAACTTGAAAAAATACCTTTCGGTGAAGTGGTATCATATGGGCAGATCGCCGTCGCCATCGGCAAACCCAACGCATGCCGGGCAGTGGGAAGTGCCAACGGCAAAAACCCCATTTCCATCATCATTCCCTGCCATCGCGTCATAGGAAGTGATGGCCGCCTGACCGGATACGGTGGCGGACTCTGGCGCAAAGAATGGCTCATTAACCATGAAAAGGGATATCATCCTGAGAATATCATCGCTTAAAGATCTTTAACCGATCGGAAATTGCACACATTATTGATCAAACTCCGGAATACCCGCCATAACCAATTGGGTAAAACGGCTTCCTAATCACGATTAATACAGGATCTCCTTGATATGAGCTGTGTGCGCTTTTTCAGCCCGGAACGTTGAACTCTGAACCGCTCAACCTGGATATATATATCGTGGTTCGAGCATCAAAAAAAGTCCATTAAGAATCTGACGGACACGTCCCGTTTCAAGCTTACCAATTTTTTCGCCGAGCATATCCCGGTCGATCGTGTATATCTGAGATACATTAACAACGCTGGGCACCGATAAGTTAGCTTCATCCTTTTCCAACAGAACATTGCCCGGAGCCTCTGCCCTTTGCAGGTTTGACGTAATAAGGCATACGATCACCGTGCGAATACGCGAAACATTCACAGCATCATTTTGAATCACAACGAATGGGTTTTGAAAACCGGGTTCAGATCCTCGTGGAACACCGAGATCGACCCAGTAGATATCCCCCTGGATTATTGCCATGCATCCTCCGCATGTCTTTGCATAACGGTTTTCATTCCCTTCAGCGTTTTTATCTCCATATCATCCAAACCGTCGCCATACACCTCATTCAATTTCTCAACAAGCTCCTGAGTCTCAATATGATGAAGATAATTTTTGGCGGCCACCGCAAAGAATTTACTCCTGCTCAGGCTGAGATTTTTTGCCATTGCATCTATTTTATCCAGCAGGGATTTTTCGACTGAAATGGCTGTTTTTACGCTAGACAATTAATATCACCTCCAGTATTAATTAAAGTATTATCTAGTTAACTACCATTGTCAATAATTTATTTAATCAGTAACCAAACCTCCTGATAGCTCTGGTATCCTTCCGCCAGTTTTTCTGAACCCTCACAAATAGCTTTAAATAGACTTTGGTCCCCAGCATATGTTCGATTTGCTCCCGGGATTGTACCCCGATTTGCTTCAATTTGCTGCCCCCTTTCCCGATGACGATACCTTTCTGAGAGTCGCGTTCCAGGTGAATGGTCGCTTCGATCTTCACCTGATTCCCCTTGTTTTTTTCTTTAAAAGCATCGACTGTGACAGCCGTGGCATAGGGAATTTCCTCACCGGTCAACCGGAAAACCTGCTCGCGGATCATTTCGGCGACGAGAAAGCGTTCGGATACATCCGTGAGGGTATCCTCGGGGAAATAGGGGGGGCCCTGGGGCAAAGCCGATACCATGGCCAGTATCAGCTCGTTAACCTGGATACCCTTTTTAGCCGATATCGGAACCACATCACGAAATTGATATGTTTTGGCCCACGTATCGATGCTTTCAAGCAAACCGGATGTTTCAACCAGATCGATTTTGTTTAACGCAAGAATTACCGGCTTGCTTTGATCCTGAAGCCGTTTGACGAGGAAGCGTTCGGCTTCGATATCCGGTTGGGCAACATCGATGACCACCAGGATCAGGTCGGCATCAGCCACCGCGGAAAAGGCAGTATCCACAATTCGCGTGTTCAGCTTGTCTTTGGCGTGAAATACTCCCGGGGTATCGAAAAAAACCATTTGTGCTTCCGGTCTGTGCAACACCCCCAGGATCCGGTTGCGCGTGGTTTGAGGTTTTTTTGATGTGATGGAGATTTTTTCACCGAGCATTCGGTTAAGCAGGGTGGATTTACCCGCATTGGGGGTGCCGGCAATCGCAATATAGCCGGATTTAAAATCGGAATAAGGTTGATATTTGTCGGTCATTGGCTTACCGGACTGTTTAGATTTCAGTATCTAAGATCTCCCTCTCCTGACACCTGACACCCGACACCTGAAACCTTCATTTAATTACAAAATGCCGCTTATTCAGTATTGATGCGATCGCTTCGATTCTGTCAACGATATGATGGCATCCCACACCGCATCCCGTCCTCTGCGGGACTTCGCTGAAAACAGGATCAAGTCATTGGAATCCACTTCCAGCGTTTTGGCTACAGCAGTACGCTGTTTTTCCTGTTTGGTTTTTGAGAGCTTATCTGCTTTGGTGAGCACCAATATTTTGGCGATTGAGTAATGCTCAAGCCAGGCGAAAAGATTTTGCTCTTCTTGCCGGGGCGTGCGCCGAATATCCAAGATCACCACCACACCCACGAGTGTGTTACGACCGGAAAGGTAGGTTTCGATCATGGGGCCCCATTTTTTTCTGACAGCTGTCGGGACTTTGGCATAACCATAACCAGGCAGATCGACAAAGGTAATCAGGTTGTTAATGTCGAAAAAATTTATCAGCTGGGTCCGTCCGGGCGTGGAACTGGTCTTTACCAGACGCTTGCGGTTGACAAGGGTATTGATCAGGCTGGATTTACCGACATTGGAACGCCCTGCGAAAGCCATCTCGGGGAACTTTACCGGAGGATACTGGGCTGGATTGGTAGCACTGGTGACAAATTCAGCGGACAATATTTTCATGATATTTGAAATTGGGAAATTCGGTATTTATTGGCGGTCGCAGCACAGTAGATAACCTGAATAAACCGGAAATAACAAATTTATATTGAAGTACGATCCGCCAAATACCTTTCCAATCGATCCATCCCTTCTTTAATATTCTCCAAGGAATTGGCATAGGAGAAGCGCAGGTAGCCTTCTCCATTGTGCCCAAAATCGATTCCTGGAGCCACGCCCACATGGGCTTTTTCCAGGATGTCAAATGCCAGTTTATAGGAATCACCGGATATGTGCCTGGCATTGGCAAAGACATAAAACGCGCCGGTGGGCTCAACGGTGATGCCGAAACCGATTTCCTTTAACCGGCCGATCATGAAGCGTCGACGCTTGTTATAAATCTTCTTCATCCCGGCGACATCCTGCCCGGCTTCTTTTAACGCGGCAATCGCCGCCTGTTGAACCATGGCATTGGCGGATATGAAAAAGTTTTGCTGCAGCTTTTGCATGGGCCGGATAAATGGTTGTGGCGCAATCACGTAACCCAGCCGCAGCCCCGTCATGGCAAATGCTTTTGAAAATCCGTTTACCACAAAGGCATGATCGGTAAACTCCAATATCGAATGCTCTTTTCCCTCGTAAACCAGTCCATGGTATATTTCATCGGATACGATATACGGGGCCTTTGGCATGTTCGCCAGGGCCGCAATAGCTTTCATACGGTTTTGCGACAGAAGGTTGCCGGTGGGATTGGATGGCGAGTTAATAAAAATAGCTTTGGTTTTGGCGGTAATTTTTTCTTTGATGGACTCAGGCCGGTATTGAAAACCATCTTCTTCATAAACTCGAATCGTGACCGGTTGCCCCTCGACAAATTTGATAAAATTAGGATAGCACGCATAGTGGGGATCGGAAATTATCACCTGGTCGTCTTTTTCAAGCAAAGCGGAAAACACCAGAAAAATGGCCGGAGAGGAACCGGAAGTGACAATCACCTGATCCGGGTCGATGGTAACACCATAGGTTGTCAGATAATGTTCACAAATGGCGTCACGCAGCTCAAATAAGCCCAGGCTGTGGGTGTAATGGGTATGACCACCTTCCAGCGCTTTGCATGCCGCTTCTTTAACGCAGGTCGGCGTATCGAAATCCGGCTCCCCCACCTCCAGATGAATGATATGAATGCCTTCACGTTCCATTTCATTGGCCCGCTCCAAGACATCCATGACGATGAAAGAAGTCATCTCTGCGGTGCGTTTGGAGATCATGATATCCGCTTCAAATTTGGGTGTTTGAAAATGAGAATCATGCGAAATAAATCCAAAATGAGGTAATATTTCAGCCACCAAGGCACCAAGCCACAAAGGTTATATTTTCTTTGCGCCTTCGTGTCTTGGCGGCTGAACTTTTAAGCGTCGATTGAGGTGGTTCAGATTGATAAATGCGAGTGAGTTCCATGCGAAATCGGTCAACTTCATCCATCGCGGCTGAAAGCCGCTCCCACAAATATGAATCACAGATGTTTCAAGAATTTGCAACCTCTCCCTCGAACCCCGCGACCCGCAACCCACAACTCATAACACGCAACTCGCAACCCGCAACTCGCAAACCGTAACCCGCAACTCGCAACCCGCAACTCGCAACACGCAACCCGTAACCCGCAACTCGCAACCCACAAACCGTAACCCTAAACCACCTTATTCAATGGATATTCAATAATCCCTTCCGCCCCGTGTTCCAGTAGTTTCGGAATCAGTTCTCTGACCGTGTCCGAAGCGACTACGATTTCCACCGAAAACCATTTTGATTGGTAAAGGGAGGCAACGGTGGGTGCGTTCAGGCTTGGCAGCATGCCGATTACATCTTCCATGAGCTCCCCGGGAACATTCATTTTAAGTCCTACCATCTTTTGGCCCAACAGAGCACCTTTCAGCAAGAGGGCAATCTGCTCGATTTTTTTCCTTTTTTGCGGATTTTTCCAAGATTCGTGGTTTACGATCAGCTGGGTGTTGGTTTGCATCAATTCATGA
>CAMYLH010000281.1 GCA_947259065.1 uncultured Desulfobacterales bacterium | reverse complement strand
TCATTATCATAACACCTAGGAAGCCAACCAAAACCGCTATCCAGCTTCGAATCTCAACTTTTTCACCCAAGAATGTAGCAGATAAAATCGTTATAAAAATTGGGGCTGAAAAAAATAAGCTAACCGTTTCAGCCAAAGGAAGCGCAGCCATAGATAAATAAAAACAAATATAGGCGCCAAACATAAAAAAGGAACGAATGATATGGCCCCAATAATGGTTCGTCCGCAATAAATGTAACCCGCCCTCTAAATGGGCAATCAATAGAATCGGAATGATCGCGAAGCAGCTTCTAATTAATACGATTTCATTTACTGGATATTTGCCACTCATCCACTTGATGATGACGTCTTGAAGTGAGAAAACGGTTACGCCTGCGATCAAGTAATATATGCTTTTGATAGGGCTGTCATAGCTCTGGGCCTGGTTGGACATTGTCGCTTTTTCGCTTACCGACTGTCAGATTGGTTTATCTTTTGGCTGCGTTTTTCTTAAGTTTAGTATCACGACACAAACCACCAGCGCTCCGCTGCTCTGTGGCCGTCCATCTCCCAGTTCCCCGCCGGATTTTTGATGTTGAGCCGCTTGGAGGCAACCTCAACAATGTTGGCGAACATGGGAATGATGACACCACCTTCAAGGTTTAGAATTCTCTGACATTCAACGTACAATTCACGCCGCTTCGCGTCATTCAGCTCGGCACGGGCTTCTTTGAGTAACATGTTGAATCGCTCATGTTTCCAGAAAGTGTCGTTCCAGGGAGAATCAGCGGTATAGGCGGTGGACAACATCCAATCTGCCGTCGCACGGCCGCTCCAGTAACACATGACCCATGGTTTTTTCATCCATACTTTATCCCAGTAACCATTATCAGACGTTAGTATGACCTCTATTTTGATGCCGGCTTTGGCGGCGTGTTCTTTGAAAAGCATGGCAGCTGCAGTTGCATCGGCCCCCGGCCAGGCGGCATCAGCAGCATGAAGACTAAACGAGTAATCCAACATTCCGGCCTTTTTCATATGAAACCTGGCTCGGTCCGGATCATACGGTCGTTGAGGCAATTCTGAAGCATAGCATTTTTGACACGGCGCGATGGGATGATCGTTGCCAACACTGCCGTAACCCCGTAATATTTTCTTCAACAGGTGTTCACGATCAATGGCATACTTCAAGGCCAGTCTGACATCGTTGTTATTAAACGGCTCTCTATCAGCAAGCATCGGCATTGAATAATGTTTTGTCCCGGTGATGTTTATGATCTGAATGTCGCGTGCTCTTGGCAGTAAATGCGTAAGATTTAACTGAAATCGATTTATGGCATCGATCTGGCCGGTGTTTAACGCAACGATTCTGGACGTGACGTCCGCAATGCCGATGGTTTCCACTTCGTCAAAGTTAGCGCGATCTTCTTTCCAGTAGTTGGGGTTGCGCTCGGCAAATGCTCTATATCCCGGTTCCCACTCCTGCAAAATATAGCCGCCGGTGCCAATGCCTTTTTCCAAGTCGTCACGTTTCGTTCCGGCAGGAACGATAGTTAGGTGAGGATCACTCATAAGGAAAGGGAAGTCGGCGTTTCCTTCCTTCAAATTAAACACTACTGTGTTTTTGTCGTCACTCTTTATGTTTTCGATGGGATCCACAATACCTTTCGCAGCTGATTTTGAATTTTCGCCGCGGTGATGATTGATGGAAAACACGACATCTTGCGCCTCCAGGGTTTTGCCATTATGGAATTCCACGCCCTGACGAAGTTTGAATGTCCAATTTTTTGCATCTGCTGAGGATTCCCAACTTTTAGCCAATTCGGGCACAATGTTGCCCTTGTAGTCAACCTCTGTCAGGCAGTTCCTAACTTGCCAATTAATGTTATATGCCATGGCGTCTGTCATCGTTGCGGGATCCAGCGAATCAGTGGTCGAGCCACCGCCCAGGCCAAGCCTGAGTCGTCCACCTTTTTGGGGTTTTTTAGCCTGCGCCGGAGCGGAGAAAAAGGTAGGCGATAATGCAGCCGTGATTCCGAGCGCAGAAAGGCGGGTTAAAAAGTCACGGCGAGAAATTTTGCCTTGTGCAAGCAAATTTTCAAGTACTTTTAGTTCTGCCATGATTATACCTCCTATTTTTTTCAAGGTTACCAATTATCTAATTCATTTTACCCAAGTAACTCAGCAATAATAATACCAAGGCTGTGTAAAATGCTAAAAACGATATTGAAACAGGCATTTAGACTTTTGTTAGTTCCCCAACAGATTATCTTACGTGATGCAAAAAAGACTCGAAGAAATGTAAAAGATGACGTGCAGTCGTGGATAGAAGGAGATTAAGCAATGTGAATGAAAAGACATCGCAAAGCAACGACCATTATTCCGGCACGATCCCATGATGTTTCAGCTTGCGAACGACACTCGATTGGCTGAGGTTTAAACGCCCGGCGACCTCCCTGGTCGACCGATATTTCGAAAACGCCTCTGCCAAAATAGTCTTTTCTATGCTCAAGAGTTGATTTTTCAGGCTTTGGGATTCTTCGCTATATTCAATAGCAAGGGTGTCTTTTTCTAGTTTTAGCTCAAGGATCGCGTTGACAATGGATTTTTCGAGCACATCCTTTTCGCTCATTAAGACCGCACTGTTGATGATGTTTTTCAACTCGCGGATGTTCCCCGGAAACTGGTATGACAGGAGAACTTTTAATGCTTGTGGCGAAAAACGTTTTTTAAAATCATAGGTCCGATTGTACATATTCAAAAAATGATGCGCCAAATCGGAGATATCTTCACGGCGTTTTCGAAGAGGTGGTATGCGAAGATTGACAGAATTGAGTCTGTAAAACAGATCTTCTCGAAATTTGCCTTGATTTACCAGTTTATTCAGATTTCTGTTTGTAGCTGCAATGATGATACAGTCTACTTTTATCGGTTTGATTCCGCCAATATGGTAAATTTCTTGATTGTCCCAATATTTCAAAAGCTTAACTTGAACGGCAAGAGGGAGATCTCCAATCTCGTCTAAAAAGAGTGTGCCTTCATGGGCAAGCTCGAATAGTCCCACTTTTCCTCTCGGATCCGCCCCGGTAAAGGCTCCTTTTTCATAGCCAAACAATTCCGCCTCAAGCAGGTTCTCTGGTAAAGCCGCGCAACTGATTTCGATAAAAGGCTTCTTTTTACGAATGCCATTGTTATGAATGAAATTGGCTAGCAGGTTCTTCCCCGTTCCGGATTCTCCCAGAAGCAGTATATTGGATACACCCAATTTGGCGAATTTATGGCCGGTTTTCAATACATGGCGCATTTCCTTGCTTGCCGCGACGATCAATTGATCTTTCAAATTTGCCATGCTTAGCTCAGCCAGAGTGTCTTTATATTTTTCGGTTACAAGCCGTGTTTCATCCAATTTTGCTTTTAAATTATTCAGCTGTGTCATATCGCGGTCGTTTACGATAATCATTTCGATGTTGCCATTTTGATCAAACACCGGTGTGCCGGTTGATAGGACTTCTTTTCCGGTAGGCTTTATAAATATCATTGTATCAACCTGTCGTTTCGTTGCCAGCACTTGCAATGACACTGATTTATCCATAATTCCCTGTTCGACAAGATCATGAACATTTTTCCCAACGAAATCAGATGTCTTAAGACCGGCAGTTTTGGCAGAGGCATCATTGCAAGCTATAATATTCCCCTCCCGGTCACTAATACTTAGCCCATCGTTTGAAACATGAAAGAGAGCTTTCCGGCGATTTTTTGGTCTCGAATCCGTGAGGCACGAGAAGACGTCATTTTATCCTGGAATTGACGACCGGCCTTTTCCTCGATTAGTTTACCGTTTTTTCTGAAGAGAATATAATAAACTTTTTCTTTTGTACCTTTTTCTAATCCACGAGCGTTAATGTAATAAACACCCGGGTATTTTGTTTTGCATCTTTTCTGCTTTGGCATTTTATACTCCCAAGTCCTAATTTTAAAAATGTTGGGGGCAAATATATCATTCGGGCTATTATTGACTGAAGGATCATATCCCCAACATTTTCCCCAACTATATTTAATGTATATTACGATACAAATCAAGAAAAATGCGATATGGCAGAAACACAATTGATTAAGGCGCAGGCTTATGGTTTGGGTAGGCAATACAGGTGGAGCAAATGGCTATCTCTGGGGGGACAGTTTGGCTAAACTGTTTGCGGTGATGTGAAGATCAGAAATGACCTGCTCAAAGGAAAATATGATCGAAACGATACCTTTGTTTGATTTTTCGGATGAAATCATTCCCTTTCAGCGGAATGATGGCAAGCACCTGTTTGTCGGCGTTCAAGGCATCGCAGACAAGATTTCGAAAACGGTTTGAAAAAAGCTCCATTTTTCCGAACAAGCGTTGTCTTTCCCACTCCGGGCTTGCCCGTAATCAATGTCTTGGCATGCCTCAACCGCATCAGGCAATTTTCCTAAGTATTCAAATAAATCAGCGGCCACCAGCTGGGGGTATGAGGATGGCCCCTTGAAGGAGCCGCGGCCACCTGCCGGTGGCCGCTGATTTTTAAAGAACGCCCATGTCAATGTTCGCCATAAGATAATCCCTGTCTTCGTCATTGTGCATAAAAACACCCAGATTGCCGAGCCTGATGTTTTGCAAACCAGTGGATTTCACTTTCGTGTAAGCTTCAACCATTTCTTTCAAGATGGCGGCTGATGCGATTTATTTGGGCAATCCGCTTGACAAGCGATCCAGACATTCTTAATTTTTTGGGTAATTTCAAGTGGGGGAAATCATAGGACCCAGGATTAATTGCAGCAGGGTTTATGATTCATGTCAAAATCAAATCCGTGAACAATCAAAATATAGCTGGCTGATATGCGAAAAAAGCTCAAAAGATACAAATTTATCATACTATCGGTCTTGGTGATGACAGGCGTGTCCATAACGGGATGGACGCTCACGTTTAACTATTTAAATTTTGAAAAAAACGCTACCTCTCAAGAGTTGAAAAACCATGGTCAAGTAACCAATGCAAAATCATTAACATTAGACCATAACACCATAACTTTGGTGTTGGTTTGTACCGGACTGATCGGTTTTTTCGGCGTACGAAGGCAAATTAAAACATCGGAAAACGTTGTAAAGGGTAAGCATTCGGAATGCAGCTCCCATGAGATTTCCCTGAATGAAAATAACCCTGAGAAGCAGGCCTGCCACGGAAAGCTAAATATCCCGGACACGTGTTTCTTAAACGAACCCTAATCCGGTTGATTTTATATCCCGATTAGTGCGCACGGTAAGATTTATCAGCCACGTGCACTGTCTGTTCCATGTCCTCCTTTTGTTTTTTTCCCTTCTCAGAAGAAATAAGATTAACGACTTTTAGAACCTGTGATATCAACAATCCCGGGATAAATTTATTGTTCATTGCTTCTAACGATCGCTTCCAGCTGCCTTGTCAGCAGCGGGATGATCTCAAAGAGATCGGCTACGATGTAGTAATCGCATTTTTTAACCATATTCGCCGCCGGGTCTGAATTGATTGCTACGATGAGACCCGCGGTCTTCATACCGGCGAAATGTTGTACGGATCCGGAAATACCGCAGGCGATATAGACTTTGGGACTGACGGTAGCACCGGTTTGTCCCACCTGCATGGAGTGCGGAACCCAGCCGGCATCCACGGCAACCCTGGACGCGCCAACGGCCGCTCCGAGAAGGTCGGCAGATTCGAAAAGAAGGCGAAAGTTGTCTGAATTTTTCATGCCCCGTCCACCGGATATGATGATATCGGCCTCGCTTAAATCAATACCTCTGGCGGCATCCTGCCGGATCTCTTTTACAACAAGGCCGCCATTTTCAGGATCTGTTTGAAAAGTAATCAGCTCTGCTTCACCGGGTGAATGTTCAGCCTCGAATACATTCGGCCGGATGCCATATAGGTAGCAAGGTCCTTTGACTTCTATGGTCGCGACGGTTTTACCCGAAAACTGGGATTTTTTCACGCGGCCATCAGACAGATTGATATCCATACAATCCATCACAAGGGGCGCATCGAGGGATGCGGCTATTCGGGGCAGTAATTCCTTTCCCTGGGCGCTGGTGAGCCCTAACAGCGTTTGGATGCCAAAATGTTCCATGGCCTGGATGATTGCCCTGGACCAGGAAACCGGATTCCAATCAAGTGGGCCTTTTTTAGAGGTAATCTCTATAATTTTATGGACCCCATATGCCTCGAGCTCGGTCTTGTAATCGGCCCCCCCGCCATTGAGTAAAAAGCCATAAAGCTCATGATCATCACCGCGGGCGGTTGTGATAACACCGAAGTTCGTCTTTTTTAAGGCACCATCTTTGGTTTCAAGCAATATTCCAATCTTTCGCATAATTTCAGTTTCCGTCATTTAAATTTGGAAATGAACTAAAATGAGCTAAAATTGCGGTATTCTATCGATTTTATAAAAATAGATAGAGCGTAGCGATTCCTAAATTTTAGTCATTTTAGGCAATTTAGATCACTTTAGGCATTCCCTTACTGCGATATATCACTTTGTTTTAACAAAGGCTTACGTAGAGATAAAAAAGCAAAGTAGAAATATAATGTCATCCCGTTCAGGCCAGTACTTTGGCTTCCTCACGCAGAATCCGAATGAGTTCTCCAACCGCCTTTTCCGGCGGCCCCTTCAGTTCCATGGCCTCGCGCTCTTCAACGGCAGGCTTTAGTTCGAGTATCTCCATGCTGCTCACCGGTTTTTCAATAGCCAGATTCTTCATTTCGATTATTTTCACTTCTTTTTTCCTGGCTTTCATGATCGCCGGCAAGGTGGGATAACTCGGCTTGTTCAACCCTTTACCGGTGCCGATAACGCAGGGAAGCGGCATCTCTACAACCCCTGTTGCGCCTGCTTCCATCTCACATTCCACCACCACCCGGTCCTGTTTTAATGAAAACGCCACCACGTTGGACGCAACCGGCATATCCAGGCCGGCCGCAAGCCGGTACATGGTTTGAAAGCCTTCGCTGTCGATGGATTCTTTGCCGGTGAATATGAGATCCGGTTTACCATCCTGTTCAATGGCGGCTTTTAAGGCCCGGGCCGTCACGATACTGTCGGGTCGGTCATCGGTTTGGATTAAAATCGAACGATCCGCCCCCATGGCCAGAGCAGACCGCAGGGTGTTTTCAGCGTCTTTCTTTCCCACGCTGACGGCAATCACCTCGCAGTCTCCAACCTGCTTTTTAACTCGAGCAGCCTGCTCCACCGCATGTTCATCATAGGGATTCAGAATGAAGGTAACCGATTCATTGAACTGGTTTTCCCCCTCGATGGTTATTTTGGCCGCTGAGTCCGGTACGTGTTTGACGCAAACAAAAATTTTCATGATCGCTTTTTTTACCGCTTTCGCTAACATTGCAAAGAATGATTATAGCCACCAAACCCACAAAAGAACACGAAACCTTATTTTTGGTTTGGCGCGGTTTAGTGGTTTTCTGGGCTGAATTTACCGCGTATGAAATTTCGCCTGGACGGAACAGCGAAAAGATTGAACGTCGAACATCGAACGCCCAACATCGAACGTCGAATATGGATGGCGCTGCGCTTTATCTTTTTTTATAACAAGCGAACCGGAAAATTTCGAAGAGCAGATTCGCTTTGCTCAGTTTTTTATTAAATTGATCGTTCGACCCTGTCATTAGACCCTGAGGCTCTCGACGGGCAGAATTCATTATTCGATGTTGACAATCTCGTAAAAAGTCAAAATTCTCGAATTTCGGTCTCATAACCCATTGAAATTACAAGCTCTGAAATTTTATTTTTGTGCTTTTTGCGCCTTTTTGCGGCTATATCAATGTTCGATTTTCGATGTTCATCAGTTTCTTTTTCGATCAAACTGGCCGCTGGACTGATACGCCGGCGGAACACCCGAAACCCCGCCACCCCATCAAAACCAAAAACAGGACTTCGCGGACCGACGACAAAGTCCTGTTTTTATCGGTACATCACACCTCACATCACGGGGCTACCCATTGACCGAGAAACTGCTGTCGTAGTTAATCTCCCGATTGCGCGAGAAAAAGCCGACGTTGAGTATCCGACCGATATGAGGCAGTTTAAACTGAAAGGGTTCTTTGTCATGATCCAGGCCCTTCTCGCAGGCGTCAATTAATTCCGCCATCATGGCGCCGACCACCGGGGCGTTTT
>CAMYLH010000280.1 GCA_947259065.1 uncultured Desulfobacterales bacterium | reverse complement strand
TGACGGCCACCAAACGACAAGAAATGGCAGACCGGTCCGCACGCGGAGCTGCGCGGATCTATCGATGGCACTGATGTCGACCAGCAATCCAGATTACTATGACCACACCAACGCACCGGCATTGGAGCGCTTGAAGCAAGCCACGCGCTTTGCTGTCTATGGCGGCAGCTGTATGTTCTATGCCCAGATTGCTTCGGGACGCGTCGACATCTGCATCGATGTTCAATTCGATATTTTCGATTATTTGGCTCTGATTCCTGTCGTTCAGGGCGCCGGGGGTGTGTTTACGGATTGGGAAGGGGGTGCCGCGGGGCTGCACTCCGGGAGTCAGTATATTGCAGCGGGTGATCTGCGAATTCACGAGCAGGCTCTCAAAGTTCTATCTGGTCAAACGGCATGCAATCGTACATACGCCAAGG
This sequence comes from uncultured Desulfobacterales bacterium, assembly GCA_947259065.1. Classification (GTDB taxonomy): domain Bacteria; phylum Desulfobacterota; class Desulfobacteria; order Desulfobacterales; family JAFDCJ01; genus JAFDCJ01. The sequence goes on along the minus strand of CAMYLH010000280.1, from coordinate 8,048 downwards.
CTGAAATCCAAGAGCAAAAGAAGAGAGATTAGACTAACTAGGAATTTATAAAGGAGTAGTGCGAATCCGATGACACAATTTATCAGTACCAGAGGAGGCGTGGCACCCGTAGATTTTGAAGCGGCTGTTTTGCAGGGGTTTGCCGCTGACGGCGGTCTGTTCGTACCGGAAACAATTCCCCAGATATCTGAAGAACAGCTGCAGAAGTGGTCGAGATTGAGCTTTGTCGATCTGGCTTTTGAATTAGTGTCGCTATTCATCGAACCGACAATCATTTCAGCAGATGAGTTGCGGGGGTTGTTACGCGGCAGCTTCAATCGGTTCGAACACCCGGATGTTACTCCAGTGGTTGGCCTGGAAACGAGGCCAAAAACATACATTCTGGAATTGTTTCACGGGCCGACCCTCTCGTTTAAAGACGTCGCCATGGGGTTTCTGGTAAACACGGTCGATTTTTTCCTCAAACGTAAGAAAGATTGGGCTTCGCTATTGGTGGCCACAACCGGTGATACGGGTCCGGCGGCTGCGTATGCATCGGCAGGAAAAAAATCCATTGAATGTTGGGTGCTTTATCCCAATGGAATGATCTCCGAAGAGCAGGCACGCCAAATGACAACCTTGGAAGCGCTTAACGTGCATGCCGTGGGTGTGAACGGCTGCCCTGACGGTGGTGATGATCTCGATCTCGTATTGGCCAAGATGTTCGCCGACGACAACCTCAGACGGCAATTGAAACTCTCCAGCGTCAACTCGATTAACTGGTGCCGGGTAATGGTTCAGGCTGTTCACTATTTTTACAGTTATTTCCGGGTTGTCGATCGGGTGGGCGAGAAAATCGTGTTTTCAGTACCATCGGGCGCCTTTGGCAATCTATTCGGCGGCTATCTGGCACGCACAATGGGATTGCCGGTTAAAGCATACATTTGCGCCAACAATCAAAACGCGACGCTTCACAAAGCCCTGTCAACTGGTCGTTTCACAAAAGAAGATCTCATACCGACCGTATCTTCAGCCATCGATATCGTTGTTCCCTATAATTTTTGGCGCTATTTATATTTTGCCTCCGGAAGGGACCATGGCAAAATCCGGCGATGGATGGATGACTTCCAGAAACAGGGCAGCGTGCAATTGGATTCACTGACGGCGGACGCGATTCGTGATGGATACATCTCAGCCTCCATAACCGACGAACAAACCCTTTCCACCATTGCCGAGGTGTATCAAAGCCGTGATGGCTATTTATTGGATCCGCACGCTGCTGTTGCCGTTGCTGCAGCGGATAAGCATTCAAATACCTTAGCACCGGACACTAAAATTGTATGTCTGGCTACCGCCCATTCGGCCAAGTTCCCTGATGTCGTCCGTAAAGCCCTTTCTGTGGAAGGAGAACTCCCTCAGCAGGCAATGCATAAATCGATAGAGCGGGCCAAAGGACTCTGCCAGCATGTGAGACTATGCGATTGTAGCAAACTGGCGCCGGCCTTAACTCATGCTATGCAATCGGTGACTAAAAGCCGTGTCGACTCCAGCAAAATTGAATAGGGCGGCTCAAAGGTTATCTGGTACATTCAACGCGAACGAAATAGATTAGCAAACCAAACTTGCAAGCATTGGTCTTGATGGAAATTAATGGTTTGACCGATCCCAACGTTTCATCCCTGGTTGTGACTATGTAACAAAATCTACAATCATTAACCGACAGAGGTTTTTTAGTCGGATTCAAGAAACGGGATCGGTTTACCCGTTCTGTATGCCAGGGCCTGACAGGTTGCAATCAGACTGTCGTCTTCGTCTGTCACCTTTATATCGTAACCGGCCGTCTTCTTGGTTTGGCTGACACGCCTGGCCTCCGCTTTTAAAACAACACCGGGTTGCGGACTGGCGACATAGGTTATATTCACGTTTAAAGCCACTGCTATGGTGCCTTCTGTCTGTCCGGCCGTTTCAAAGGCTTCATCGATCAGCCCAAATACCGCACCGCCATGGGCCCGGCTGTAAATATTGTCCATTTTGTGCGGGTCATATACCATTTTAACGACCGAGTAGCCGTCTTCCAATTCGATCAGTTCCATCTTCAATGCCTGAGCAAACGGTTCTCTTTTTACTGCTTGCAGTATTGCTGCTCTTACCCTCTGTTCCATAATATGTCTTCCCGTTTGATAGGGTTTTCCTTAATTATACCATCCTTGCGGACCAAGTTTGCAGCTAAGGACATCGATTCGTAAATACGCAGACGTATTTTCTCACTCAGGACTTAGTGCTGAGTAAGCAATTATGTTGAATGGGACATTAATTATATGTGACTGCAATTGCGAATCGAAGCACTGAGCTCCGTTTTTTATAATTTCTGGTCCACCTTGTAAAGAATAATTGTTTGAAAATTTTGCACCTTAGATCAGTCAGATTCCGGACCATGATGGCGAGGTGTGTCATCTGAACCCAGCCGAAAAATTAGTCCTTGACAAAAATAATTATTTTTATTTAATAGATTTTAACTTTAATAGGTCTGACTTAATATTTCAAACCACCCGCTTAACATACAGTGCGGTTATTGTTTCATCAGACCGAGTAGCAGGTCTTGAGGCTTTGAGCTTAAATCTGAGGTGTGTCATGGAAATGGATATAGAAAAGAAAACTTATGTCAGCGCAGGCATGTTCAGGCCTTTGAGAAAACAAAGGTTTTCGGACCAGATCGCCGAGCTGATTCAAAAGAAAATTTTAGAGGATAACCTTGCAATCGGTACGAATCTGCCCTCGGAAAAAGAAATGGCCGGGGAATTTCAGGTTAGCCGTTCGGTAATCAGAGAGGCCCTTCGAATTCTGGAAATGTCGGGACTTGTCAACATCAAAAAGGGTCCAACCGGAGGCATTTTTGTTTCCAACGTCTACCATGAGCCGATAAAGCGTTCGATTGGTACCCTGATTGCTTTCGGTGATGTTACCATTGATCACCTTTTTAAAGCCCGGCTGCTCATTGAGCCCCAAATAGCCAAAGAAGCCGCCCGGCAGGCCAAGAAGGAGGATCTAAAAAAATTTCGAGACCTTCTGGAAGACTCCGCCCTGCACCTTGATAATCCAATTCATCTTAAACAGAATAATCTTAGATTTCACCTCCTGCTGGCCAGGGCATCCGGCAATCCCGTGCTCGCCATCATGCTGGAATCCGTATTTGAGCTGCTCGTTGAGCATACGCTGGATTTTGTTGACCTTTCCTTGGAGAGGCATTTTTTAAAAATTCACAAAAAGATTTTTCAAGTATTAGAAGAAAAAAAACCTCTCGAAGCTGAAAAACTCATTAAAGCAGACATCATGGATGTGAGAAAAAGAATTAAGGAATATAAGAAAGTTAAATGATGTGCGTAATTAACATGCAAGTGACGATTCGCTAATCTCAAGGAAGAATTAGAATGGAAACGATCTTGTTTGTCATCGCAGCTGCAGGTTGCAGCATACAGGCGATTATCGGTTTAGGCTTTTTTATTTCCTGTGTTTGGGAAAAAGAATCCAATGCGATGATGGTCAGCGGAATACAGTTTCTGATTATGCTGGGTTTGGTTATAATCTTATTTTACTTCAAGGCTATCGGGGTGTTTAAGACCAACTTTGGAATCACATTATTGATCTTAGGTCTTGCACTTGCCGCCGGCCTTTGTGTCTTTCTAATCCGAAAAACCAGGCCAAATCAGCGTGCTCTGGCAGGCAGCAGCGGGTTGATCGTCGGAGATGTGCAGCCAACGGATGAAAGAGACATTGTATTTGCCCGCAACCGGACCCTTCGACCGGGATCGGAAGAATATGATACCTATTATAAGATGAGACCTGAATACGAGGAACTGGATGCCGCCCGCAGGCAAAAGGGCGGTCCGTTAGGACATCCCGGTGCCATCGATCGACCCCATGATCGGCCCAATGTGGCAAAATTCAATCCTCCTGCTCACCCTGAATTTAAAGGGCAGCGGGTGGAACTTAACCCTGGGTCGGCAAGTACCAGGGTAAAAGGGTATACACTGAACATTGGCGCCAATCTGGTGGGTATTTGCGAAATCAATCCTCTTTGGATCTACTCGCAGCGGGGGGAAATATTTAATGAAAACTGGGATGATTGGGGCCAGAAGATCGAGTTGACGCATAAATATGCAGTGGTGTTTGCCACGGAGATGGCCTTTGACCTGGTGGGCACCGCACCCCATTCTCCCACCACCATTGCCAGCATGGGCAATTATGCCAGGGGCGCCTTTATTGCGACCCAACTGGCCGCGTTTATCTCCAATCTGGGATATTCAGCCACAGCCAATCATCTGCGGCATTATGATGCGCTGCTGGTTCCCCTAGCCGTCGACGCCGGTTTGGGAGAAACGGGCAGACTCGGCTATCTGATGACCAAAGATTACGGACCGCGGGTACGCCTGGGAGCAGTCACCACGGATCTACCGTTGACCCCGGACAAACCCGTTGATATCGGGGCTGTAGATTTTTGTAAAATTTGCAAAAAATGTGCGCACTGCTGCCCGTCCAACTCGATTTCTCTGGAAGATCAAGAAGAGGTCAATGGCACGTTACGCTGGAAACTGAATGCTGAAACCTGTTTTGATTACTGGGGCAAGGTGGGTACGGATTGCAACATTTGCATGCGGGTCTGTCCCTGGAGCCATGCGAGCACATTACCCCACCAACTCATACGGGCGTTAATTACCCGCAATCATTTTTCAAGAAATCTATTCAATCAGATGGATGATATTTTCTATGGCAAGAAACCCAAAGCGAAACCGGCACCCGAGTGGGCGCGGTATGAATAGTTTCTGTCCTCTAATAATCGGCTAAACCGGCTCAACGGGCTAACCTGTCTCATAAATACACGGTGCCTGGCCCCCTTTTAGGGGGCTCGATAAAACCAGGCCGGATCTTTATTTATTTAAAACTTCGGATTTGATATTTCTATTGACGTTGCTTTAAATAGCTAATAAATAGCTATTATATAACTACATTAAACGGTTTGCCTGAGGCATGTAGAATCATCTTTGGCCATTTCTTGGCCAATTTACCCGAACAATGAAAGGAGGAACGCACCATGAAAAAACAAATTTTTACATCCATGTTAATCCTCTGCGTTGGACTGGCATTGGGTTTCATGAGCCCCGTGACTGCTGAGGCCGGTCCGGTCAAACTTACCTACAGCAATTTTTTCCCACCGGGGCATATTCAAAGCAAGTTGGCGGAATCCTGGTGTAAGGAAGTGGAAAAGCGAACCGATGGCCAAGTCGTGGTGGATTATTTTCCGGGCCAAACCCTGACCAAGGCCAGACAGGTTTATGATGGTGTTGTAGAAGGTCTATCGGATGTCGGCTTTTCCGTTTTAGCCTATACTAGAGGTCGGTTCCCGGTGCTGGCCGCCGTTGATTTGCCCCTGGGATACACCAGCGGTGCGGTGGCGACGAAAGTTGTCAATGCCGTTTATGAGAAATTTAAACCGAAAGAACTCAGCGATACCCAGGTGATGTATTTGCATGCCCATGGGCCGGGTCTTATCCACACCAAGGGCAAGGCGGTCAGAAAAATGGAGGACATGAAAGGACTCAAATTCAGAGCGCATGGAACCAGCGCCTTGGTTGTTAAAGCGCTGGGGGGCACACCGGTTCCCAAGCCTATGCCGGAAACTTACCAGATGCTTCAAAAAGGGGTGGTAGACGGCGCGGTTTATCCGTTTGAGGCCAATAAAGGCTGGAAGCTGGGAGAGGTCACCAATTATTGTACCGCTGACTTTACAGCCGCCTATACCACATCTTTTTTCGTGGTCATGAACAAGGATAGATGGAATTCCATATCGGCCGCCAACCAGAAAATCATCGAACAGATCAACAAAGAATGGATTGACAAGCACGCTGAGGCCTGGGACACCAGCGATGCCCAAGGGATTGTTTTCTTCTTGAATCAGGGTAGTGAAATAATTGGCCTTGATGCCAAAGAAGGTGAACGGTGGAAAAAAGCAGTCGCGCCGATCATTGAAGATTACAAAGCTAATATGAATAAAAAGGGCTTCAAAGGTACCGAGATTGTTGATTTCACGATTAAAACACTGAACAGTCTACAGTAAATGCCTGAGGGTGGGCCCCTATTGGAGGGTCCACCCCGTTCTGAGCATCAATAGAATAGAATTGCAGTATGGCCTTATTCTGGAAAATCATCCAGTCGGTTCTGGATAAAATGAAAATCATCGGTGCAGGTTGCCTGGTAGGAATGATGCTGTTGACCTGCGCGGATGTAGTGGGGCGTGCCTTTGGCTATCCCATCTTCGGTTCGGTGGAAATAGTCGGTTTTATGGCCACCCTGGCCGTGGTCATGGCCATGCCGTATACCCACCAGGTTCAGGGTCATATCGGCGTGGAAATTATTGTGCGGTTATTCTCCGAGAAAACCCAGACCATTATTAATATTTGCACCGGAATCATAAGCTTAATTCTGTTTGCTGTCGTAACCTGGCGGATGGCGGTTTATGCCAATACCATGAAAGAATCGGGCGAAGTTTCCATGAATCTTGAACTGCCCGAGCACGCCATCATCTCTGTTACCGCATTCTGTCTGGTGGTATTTACTCTGATTATTTTAAAAGATGTTATAAGTAATATTAAAAAGTTAAAAAGACAATGAACCCTACAGTGGTCGGCATCATCGGCATCGCCGTAATGGTCCTTATTTTTTTCTCAAGGATGCCGGTGGCCTATGTCATGACCCTGATCGGATTTTTGGGTTTCAGCTTCATGATTTCCCTAAAGGGGGGCCTAAATCTTCTTTCCAGAAATATTTATGAGGTTTTCTCTTCTTACGGGCTGACGACGATACCGCTTTTTATCCTCATGGGCCAGTTGGCGTTTAACAGTGGTATCAGCCGCAGGTTATATGACACGGCCTACAAATTCCTGGGCAGCACCCGCGGTGGGCTGGCCATGGCAACGGTAGCCGCCTGCACTGCCTTTGGTGCTGTCTGCGGGTCCAGCCCGGCCACAGCCGCCACGATGGCAACAGTGGGTCTACCGGAAATGAAGCGCTATAAATACGCGGATGAACTGTCAACCGGTTCGGTGGCATCCGGTGGCGGCCTCGGCATGATCATGCCGCCCAGTGTTGTACTTATCGTATACGGCGTTTTGACTGAAGAATCCATCGGTAAGCTCTTTGTTGCCGGTATCATTCCGGCCATATTGGTTACGATCCTGTTTATTATCTGTATTTATATCCGGTGTCGCTTTGCCCCGGAGCAAGGTCCTCCGGGGGAAACATTTACCTGGAAAGTGAAACTGCAATCTCTCAACGGCTTAATCGATACCCTCGCCGTATTTGGTCTCGTCATGGGCGGCCTGTTCTTTGGATTCTTCACACCGACGGAAGCGGCGGCGGTAGGTGCCTTTGGCGTTCTGGTGGTTTCATTGATCCGGCGACAGCTCACCTGGCAGGGTTTTGTCAAATCTCTTTATGAAACGCTCAGGACCTCGTGTATGGTTCTGTTGTTGATTGCCGGTGCCGTTGTCTTCGGCAAATTTCTGGCCATCACCCGAATCCCGTTCAATATTGCTTCCTGGATCGGAGGGTTTGATCTGCCGCCTTACGTGATCATGGCTATGATTGTGCTCGTTTATTTTCTGGGTGGATGTTTTATGGATGCCTTGGCCCTTGTGATGTTGACGGTCTCGATTTTTTTGCCGGTGGTCGCCAGCCTCGGCTACGATCCGATCTGGTTCGGTGTCATTATCGTGATGGTCACCGAAATGGGCGTGATCACACCACCGGTGGGAATCAATGTGTACGTGGTGTATGGTGTCGCTGAGAGCGTCATCGGCGGGGTGCCGCTGGAATCGATATTCAAGGGGATTTTGCCGTTTCTGCTGGCCGTGGTTGTGGGCCTGATTATTCTGATCCTTTTTCCCCAGATCATCTTGTTTTTACCCAATCTGATGTATTAGACGGGTTGCGGGTTGCAAGTTACGGGTTGCGGGTTACGGGCAAAAAGGTATAGAGCAAAGGGCATAGGGCATAGAATAAGACATCGCTCAATA
>CAMYLH010000279.1 GCA_947259065.1 uncultured Desulfobacterales bacterium | reverse complement strand
ATTATCATTCACCAAATTTCAAAATCAATTTACCCACGGTAGTGCCGGATTCAAGGGCGCGATGGGCATCAGCGACCTTCTCGAACGGAAACCTTTGCAAAACCGGCGCTTCAATTTTGCCTTCTTCGACCCAATTTAAAAGATCCTGCATGGCTTCTTTCAGCAAATCCATCCTGTGAAAAAGGTATGACAGGTTAAATGCGATCAGGCTTTTATTTTCGTTGGTCAGTTGCAGCGGGCTCCATCTCGGAATCCGAAAATATTCACAAGCAAGTTTGAAGTAATTGGGAAAGCCCCCCCGTTTTGACAACATGGAGTGAAAACCGTAGCTCACCAGTTTGCCGCTGGGGGCCAGGTGCCGGTAACTTTGTTTCAATGTCGCTGGGCCGTTGGCGTCAAAGACAACATCAAAACCGTCGGGGCAAATTTCTGCGGCTTTGGCCCAAAGGTCGTCTTTGCTCTTATCGATGACGAAATCAGCACCGTATTCAAGAGCGGTATCGATTTTGTGACCGGCGCCCACCACCCCGACCATGCAACCGCCGGCGATCTTACCCAATTGCAGCAAAGCACCGCCAACTCCACCGGCAGCCGAATGGACCAGAATTTTCATACCCGGCCGCAACACGATGTTCTGAAAAAGCCCATGGTAGGCTGTCAGAAATACCGCTGGGAAAGCCGCCCATTGGTCGGCACTGAATTTTGAATCTTTCGCAATTAAAAAGAGCTGCTCGCGGGGAACACAAAGATGAGAAGCGTAGGCACCAAAAAGGGTTATGCCAAAGACCGGCATCCCGGCGGCAAGATCGGAAACGGCATGGCCGCATTTGATCACTTTGCCTGAAAACTCAAATCCCGGCGTAATCGGCCATCCCACGAACTCTTTAGCTGATTTATAAAGTCCCAACCGGATAAAGACATCTGCAAAGTTCACACCGGCAGCCGAAACTTCTATGAAGACCTCATGGTTTTGAGGGGTCGGGGCAGGAAAATCCTTTATCAGAAGCCGGTTGTAGCCGCCGGGGCGTTCGATGACGATTTTTTTCACGGCTCTATTCTATTTAAAACTCCTCATCCAAAAGATCCGCACCAAAACTGAAAAGCCCGTCGGAGACCATCAGCGCCGGACTTCCCATATTCCATTGCCCATGATATCCTTTGATAATCCTCATCGGATCGCATCTTTCAAAAGCGGTTGCTGCCCAATCGTGACCTAAAATCATTACCGTTCGGTAAAGATGACAGGTTGCTGTGTTTTGTCAATGATTTTTTTAGCCGATACGAAATCGCCGGCCGGCCCTTTCTTTCACGAAATTAAGTATTAAATTTACAATCAAAGGAGACTAAAATGGCACACACAACCAGTCGGTAAATTAAACCATAAAAACCCTTGTTGCAACATTGGAGATACCCATGAAAGGACCCAGATAAATGGGCGGCAACCTCATCAACAGGACGTTTCAATCGCTGTGCCACCGATTGCGGGGTCACCCGTCTAGCCGTCAAAGTCAAAAACCTGGCGGCTTTTTTTTGTCAGGTTTTGTTGCTATACTGCTCGTTACGGCCTGGAGTTATACGGTAGAGGGACGCAGCCTGAAAGAAACAAAACAGATACCCATCGCCCCGCAAACATCCGGGATCAACCAAACTGCCGCTAATATTATCTTAGAAAATCAATCTGAAAATTATGCAACTCACTGGTTTAAAAACCATAGCCGGGAAGGAGCCAAAGGGGTTGCACTGGTCATCCACGGACTGAATTTGCGACCTGACAAAATGCAGGCCATTATTTCCGTACTGACCGAATCCGGCATAGATGTTCTGCGTTTGTCCCTTCGCGGGCATGGAGACAACTATACCCATCATACCGGAATCGAGGAAGATCAAGCGCGGTTGGAAACCTTTAAGGCCGTATCATTCCCTTTGTGGATGAATGAGGCCTATTTGGCATATAGCGCGGTTCAAAAAAGAGCAGCCCAGGAAAAAGTTCCCTTGTTTTTTGTCGGTTTTTCCCTCGGAGGCTTAATCGGGTTGGATCTGTTCTCATCTCAGGAGGAAGTTTATTATAATCGCATGGTCCTGTTTGCACCGGCCATAAAATTGCATACCATCCATTATTTAGCCCGCATATTATCGCCGTTTTCACGATTGGTAATTCCGAGTTTGACCCCTGATTCCTACCTCTCCAATGATAAGGGAACCCCCATTGCTGCTTACAATGCTCTATTTGAGGGCCTACAGCAATTAGAAAAACACGTGAACCGGCGAGTAAACGTCCCCACGCTGATATTTATTGATGAGGATGATGAGTTTATACCGGTGCGGGCCTTTAAAGAATTGAAAGCGGAAAAGAAATTGGATCAATGGGAACTTTACATCGTAAAAAAAGAATCGGATGCCAACCAGGATACCTTCCACCATCATATTATAGACGAATTTTCTACCGGTAAAGCCGTTTGGAAAGAGATGATGGCGGCCACAATTGCGCACCTGTTGGCAATCAAGCCAAACAAATAAAATTAAGTGAACCTTTAGAATATTCTCCGCTGCACTTGATCGTGTACGATCCTACAATCAAGGTGTAGGAAAATCCCTATACATTATTAAACATTGAATCCCCGGCTACTTACCCTTCTAATCTATTTTTGTCCTGTCTCCTACCGTAGGTTATCTCATACACACCGGGCGCTGCCAAACCCGGTTATAAATTTAAAAAATCATTATAAATCAAATAGATAGAAAAAATAAAAGGTCTGGTATACGGTTTGCATTGGTGTTGGCCGAATGGCAATGAATCATGAGCCAAGATATGGGATAAGGGAAAAGAATTAAGACCCAGGCATTCGATTCATATAAAAAGGGGGTGATGCTGCAGAAAGGATTGAAACTAAGAATTAATTGTGTAGGGTCGTAGTTGAACCAATTAAAAAAGACAAAATCAACAGGAATTTAAGGAGGTAGGAATGTTAAAAAAATATGTATCGATGGCACTAGTGGCTCTTTTTGTATTGTCTTTTATTGCGGTGGCAACAGTATCCGCAGACGAGACTCAAAAAATAACCGGAACGGTGATGTCCATCAATGTCGAGACCGGCGAGATGATCGTAAAGGACAGCGCCGGTGAGATGAAATCGCTTATGGCAGATCCCAAAGCAGGTGTGGACCTAAAAATGCTTAAAGAAGGGGATCTAGTCAGCGCGGAGAGCGATAGCAACGGTATCATCAAATCGCTTCAGATCGCCAAGTAAAATGAGCCATTGGCAATAGAACCAAAAGGGGCACATTTTGTGCCCCTTTTTTTATAATTCGATGTTTACGTTCAATGGAGACATATAGCTAAGACGGATTATTTCGGGCGAGGCAAGGGGAGATTGCCGGTCAAACAACAACTCCTGTCATCGTGTTCGGCTGGAAGTAAGGCTTATCTAAGTGATGAATTAACTCCCTTCATAAGCCGCCGGCATGGTTCAGCTTTCGATCAATAAGCCGTGATCACTCGGTAACAGTAGAACCTTTTCAATTCTCACCGGCGGAGCCGGTGGCTTATGAAGGGAGTTAATGGTCTTATTCTGATCCTTTCGTTTCTTCCGTTTGGCCTTGGAACGTTAGTTTCAGTTCCTCAAAAACCTTTTCAGCCTTTTCTTTCGCTGCCTCAGTATCGAGCAGACCTGCCTGGGTCGTCTCGGTAGTGTCAGTGGCTTTTTTTTCAAGGCTTTCAGCAGCGCCAACGGTTTCTTTCGTGGATTGTTTGGGTTTTTCGGTATTTTCGGGGCACCCCCATACCCCGAAAAGTAACACAGAAAGTACGCTCAATATCAAAATAAGCTGTTTCATAGCTCCTCCTCTTTTTTGAATTAAAATAGCCTTGAGTCTCATTTTCTTTAACAAATCAGCGATCACCAGCAGAGCGTGGCTCTGGCCCATTTCAGGCTCCTTCCTCATACCCCCAGCTCTGTTGGTGGTCGCTGATTTGGATTTTGCAATTGTTGCTGCAGGTGAGAAAAACTTGTGGTGGTAAGATTGAGGTCCAGAACGGATTCGAACTGTTTTTTCACCGCAGTGCAGACGTCATCCATGGACAGCTCACTGCCCAGCTCCTGTTTCATGGAAGTCATACAGACCCCCTCAAGGCCACAGGGCTGGATCCAGGAAAAAGGCGTTAAATCAACATTGACGTTTAGTGCCAGACCGTGAAAACTGATGCCTTTTCGAATGGCGAGGCCGATACTGCCCAATTTGTTATTACCGATCCAGATGCCGCGGTTGGCGGGATTGCGCTCTACTGCAATTCCCCAGGTTTGGACGGTGGCAAGCATGATGTCTTCCAATGCCGCGACAAAATCGACGACACCGATGCTGCGTGCCTTTAGATTGACAATAGGGTAGGCGACAAGCTGACCGGGGCCGTGAAAGGTTATATGTCCGCCCCGTTCCACCTGGACGATGGGGATACC
>CAMYLH010000278.1 GCA_947259065.1 uncultured Desulfobacterales bacterium | reverse complement strand
ATTCATTTCAACAAAATAACCACCGAATTTTTACTGATTACCATATTCGGCAATGACATCTCATTAGGCTTCTTACGGTTGAAGGTGTCCGAATCTGTTGAGCAATTGAAGGACATCTTAAAACCCCTTCTGGCGCCTTAAGCTGGTCTGCTTCACTTTAAGGTATGATAAAAGTCCGACCTATGTTTTTCGACAAGGTTCGCTCTGATGGCATTTGTAAATCTGAAGGAAAAGGAAATCCAGGTCAAAATCGTCTATTACGGTCCCGGCCGAGGCGGCAAGACAAGTAACCTTGAATATGTACATCGAAAATTCGCCAAACGTATTAATACCGAAATGGTTACCGTCAAAACTCACGGTGACCGCACCCTTTTTTTTGACTTCCTTCCCTTTGATATCGGAGTCATCAATGACTTCAAGGTCAAAATTCAGCTGTATACCGTGCCTGGTCAGATAAAATACAACGCAACCCGCAAACTGGTTCTGCGTGGTGTGGATGGTATCGTTTTTGTGGCGGATGCCATGGTTTTGCGAAGGGAGAAGAATATTCTGTCGCTAAAAAATCTCCAGTGCCGTTTTAGGAACCAATGTGATTGAGACGTTGAAACGAATCATTTCATTGACGGTGACTTCCATTAAAAAAGATTTGAAATAGGAGAAAAAAATTGGTTGAACCAAATGATGCTGATAACTTAACCCCTGAACTTGAAGGTCAGCTTGACGAGCTCTTCGATGAATCCACCACCTCTCTGCCGGATAATGAAGACCGTGATGTATCGAAACATTATCCACTTTCAGAGTTGAAAAATTTAATTTTATCCATCGATTGGGAAATTACTGATGAAGTCCTGGAAAAACTGCTTCAACAAATTCAGGACCTGAATATGACCTATGGTCATGACAAAACCGTGTTATCCTTTTTGCAGATACTGGACGCCTTGGGTGGCTATATTAAGAAAAATCGGGCCAAGGCTCACCCCAAAACATTTAAAACTTTGAATTCCGTTTTCTCCAGTCTTGATAAAGTGGTGCTTTCCAGGGATATGGAAGAAATCGAAAAGAAAAAAATTCTGAGCATCGAGATGAATCGATACAATGAGTTGCGGATTCAGATTGCTAAGAGCAAGGCTGAGAAGAAAAAACAAAAGTTAAAGAATCAGGAACCGGAGATCACAGCACCCGAATCGTTTTTTGAGACGCCTAATGCCGCTAAAGAAGATTACCCAAACACAGGGCAACGCCTGGTATCCTCTGCAGAAGATCTGGCAAAAGCCGTAGAGGAGATCAAACAGTACATTCATGCAGAGATCGAAGCTCTAAAGACTGAAATAAAGTCATTACTCTGAAAAAGGACTCTCTATGGTTGTAATCTGTGAAGAATGCGGAAAGAAGTATCGGGTAGATCCTTCCAATATTCAGGGTAAAGCTGCCAGCTTCAAATGTCATGCTTGCAACCAGGTCATCATGGTGTTTAAATCCCGTGTAACTTCATTTCAACCCGATTGTAAAGCAAAAGTAAAGCCGAACACCTTGATCGATGACCGGCTGGCTGCCGACGAAGCTGATTCCAAAAATGGTATGCCCGTTATCAACAAGGCCAAAGTCGACACGAGATACCGTCGAAAGACAGGCGGCTTTGGTCTGCGTGCCAAAATGCTTCTACTGTTTCTTTTGGTACCTTTAATACTTACGGCAGGGGTGAGTCTTTTTTATTTATGGCAGCTTGATACCAGCTCGCATGTGCTTGTCCAGGAATCCTCTAAAATGGTCACTCAGCTGGCTCAAGAAAAAATCGCTAACACATCGACTACAACTGCGATGATACAATCCCGAGTGCAAGCATTGACCCATAAAGCACGAATGATTGCATTGATAATGCTTGGTGCAACATTCCTGCTTTTCAGCATAATTGTTTTTGTTTACACGAATCGACTGACAGGAAAGATCAAATCGTTGGCCGAGGTTGCCGATCGCATCAGCCAGGGCGAACTAGAAATGAAGATTGAGACAAAATCAAGAGATGAAATCGGAGAACTTGCCGAAGCCATAGCCAGAATGCAGGACAATATACGACTTTCCATTGAACGGCTGCAACGACGTCGATGAAAATCGAGTTCCATGTTTTACCAGTTCTAACAGAACAAAGAGGTTTAAAATCTGAATGAATACCAATATCGAATCCAGAATCAATGAAGCAGAAGTTTGTCGATCCATGGGATTGTACGACGACTCGCTTGGTATTTATGAAAGTATCCTATCCATCGTTGGCCCTCAGGATACTTCTATACAGGCTACGATCCAAAAACGGATCGATTTGTTAAAAAACGAGATTGCTGATCACGAAGAAGCACAGCCAACCGATGTGGACCTCGGGGATACTTTGATATCCGTAATGGTGTCTTCCAGTAAAGGGGATGTTCCTGAAATTCTGAACAGTGCTGCTGCATTTCAGGAAATGGGGCTTCACACGGAAGCGATAACCCAATATGGGAGATTATTCGAAGAAGATTACCCCAATGAAAAAGTGATCCCCCTGATAACCGAAAGCCTGCTTAAATTACATTCGCCTGCAAAAGCAGTAGAAGAATTTAATAATCTTATCAGCGGGCAAAAATCAGATGAGAAGACAATCGGTCACATCAAATTCTTGCTTGGACAGGAATTGGAAAAACGAGATCATCGCGATCAAGCCCATGATCTTTACAAAGAGGCTATCAGGCTAGATCCATCAGATACCGAGATAACGAAGCGATTGGATTCGATTGCCGCGACTTCCGCGTCCGGCTCAAAGTACGACTACCTTTTAAAGGAAAGCATGGTTAGCACAGACCAATTGCAACAGGCTTTCGCACTGTCCAAAAAAATGAAAAAGAGTGTTGAGTTTGTGTTGATCGAGCATGATCAAATTAAGAAGGAGGACATTGGAAAATCATTTTCACTTTTCTATGGTTGCCCATTTAGAGCTTACGACGATTCACTTCCAGTGCCGGTAGAGCTGCTGGCCAATCTTAAAAAGACATTTTTGCTCAATGAGATTTGGGTTCCGCTCAGCTGGGACAAGAACGGCATGGAAGTCCTTATTGATGATCCTGGTGACTTGAACAAAACCGATAACATCAAAACCCTGATGAAGACTACTAAGATCAATTTTTCAGTAGCCATTCGTGAGGACATCCAGAAATTCATCAAATATTTTTTTGACCAGGACAGACAATTATCTGAGGCCCAATCGGTGGAGGAAGTGCTGGATGATTATGACCTAATTCCGGATATTTCCTTTGAAGAGGAAGAGGAAGATACCGAAGTTGACGAAGCAGACGAGGCTTCCAGTCAGGTCGTCAAACTTGTGGATCAGACTATCATTGCAGCTTATCGTAAAAACGCTTCTGATATTCACATTGAACCATCTCCCGTCACTAAGGCCACCGGCATCCGATTTCGGTTGGATGGTGTATGCCAGGAATATATGAAAGTTCCAAATTCTATCGTGCGGGGCATCATTTCTAGGATCAAAATTATGTCCAATCTGGATATTGCCGAAAAACGTCTGCCCCAGGATGGCAAAATCAAATTCCGGCGCAAAGGGGTGCCGGCATTCGAGTTACGGGTTGCCACGCTGCCCACCGCTGGTGGTTTTGAGGATGTGGTCATGAGAATTTTGGCTTCCGCCGGGGCTATGAAAATAGATGAGATGGGACTCACGGAACGGAACCTGAAGGTGTTAAAAGCCGTCAGCGCCAATCCCTATGGACTTGTTTTGGCAGTCGGCCCCACTGGGTCCGGTAAAACGACAACACTGCATTCTATTCTGCATCATATCAACACCCCCGGTATTAAAATCTGGACAGCGGAAGATCCCATTGAAATCACCCAGGTCGGTTTAAGGCAGACCGAGGTCAGACCCAAAATCGGGCTTGATTTCGCCAGGATGATGCGAGCGTTTTTGAGAGCTGACCCGGATGTTATCATGATCGGCGAAATGCGAGATGAAGAAACCGCATCCATCGGTGTCGAAGCATCCCTTACCGGACATCTTGTCTTCTCCACCCTGCACACCAACAGCGCTCCTGAAACTATTACGCGTCTACTCGACATGGGATTGAATCCCCTCAATTTTTCCGACGCCTTTCTTGGTGTTTTGGCTCAACGTCTGACGCGGAGACTGTGTAAAAAATGCTGCAAAGAATACCAGGTATCCGTGGATGAATTTCAAACGCTGGCGGCTGACTACGGCAAGAAGTATTTTGATAAAACGGGTATCGAGCATGACGCAGCGATGACCCTCCATCAGGCCAACGGCTGCGAGGCATGCTCTGGCACCGGGTACCGCGGTCGAATGGGAATACATGAATTGATGGAAGGTACTCCCGAGGTTAAATTGATGATTAAAAAGCAGGCTAGCACGGAAACGATCCTTGAACAGTCCATGAAAGAAGGAATGTCAACTTTAAAGCAGGATGGTATATTGAAGGCCATTGAAGGAATTACCGATATAGCTGAGGTTCGGAGAGTTTGCATTAATTAAAAATCGTATCTGCGATGGGTCAAAGAGTCCACGATTCAAAGGTTCAGAGGCTGATCCCATAGTCAAATAAACCGATAATATCAATGAAAAAGGTGGGAGCGCGAAACGATGAACCCTGAATCTTTAGCTTTTCAATCCAGACCGCGATAGAATCTACCATTTACGGCCAATTCCGCGATCTAGGTTAGTCTATGATCAATTTCATTTAATGCAGGACGAGGTTTGTTATATGGAGATCGGCACAAATGACTGGTCGAAATTTCTCATTGACCAAGCCAGAGCAATTGAGATGGACCTTGACCTTCATCAAAGCCGTCTTTTTTCCGCCCACGCCATTGAGCTCATCAAGTGGAACCAAAAGATCAATATCACCACCATCACCGATCCGATAGAAGTTGCGTCCAATCATTTTTTAGATTCATTGGTACCTGCCCGGGTTATACCGCCGGAAGCTGCAATGCTGGATATCGGCTCGGGTGGCGGATTTCCCGGAATACCACTTAAGAT
>CAMYLH010000277.1 GCA_947259065.1 uncultured Desulfobacterales bacterium | reverse complement strand
GGCTCTGTAATGACCAGAACAGCATCCGAATCCCGGATCAGACTCGAAAGACCATTTCCGCGCAGCAGTGGGCTCAGAGGAACAGCCACCGCTCCGATTTTAGCTGCCGCCCAAATAACTTCCAGAAGTTCGACACAGTTATTCAAAACCGTCGCAATCTTTTCACCTTTTTGGATACCCAGTTTCAAGAATCCATTGGCTAATCGGTTCACACGCAAATTCAAAGACTCAAAGGTGATCCGTTCATCTCCGAACACAAGTGCTAACTGATTGCGGCGGTATTTGGCGTGTCTGGGAAGTAGTTTGCCAATGTTCATTTTCTACCACGACAAGTTGAGTTTCAACTTCCGAACCTTCGGATTTGACTGGCAAATCGTTGCCAAAGCAGAAGCACAGTAACAAGTACGATGTCCATAGTTACGATCTGCCAACGCCAAATTCGCTGTCAAGGTTTACCTAATTTAAGCGATTGTTGAGGTTGCCTCAGCTACTAAGGAAGATGTCGTTCCGCTATAGTCAGCTATGCGGTGCGGTATCTGACGCCGTAGATGCGATAAGATCGGCAATCCCCACGGGTTTAAAATTTTAGATTAAAAATTGAGGCATCCATTAAACGGAACCTATAATCATCCAGATAACCAAAGCGGGCTTTATTGTCAATATTGATTCTTTGCGCCGGACCTGAAAATTTTAGGCCAATTCGGGTCCGCCTCTCTCCGAGCTGCAGGCTCTACCCTCTCTCCGAGCCGTAGGCTCTACGAGCCGGAAGCCGGCCTGTAAGCCCTACTCTCCGACCCTACTGCAACGAGATGTGGGTGAATAAAACAATATCCCCATAATTATCAAGCAATTAAAGAAGATATTATGGTTAATACTATACCATTTTGTTGCAATGCCAGGGCATTTAATCATGCGTGAACCTATTGGTCAACGATTAGATATATAAAGGCTAAGATCTTTAAAAATCAATTAGATAAACTCGCTTCGTCTACTTTATTAAAGGTTGAGCACCAGATGCTAAGCGCCCGTCCTGTAAATTAGAGGTTGCGGATTAGATCTTTTTTATGATATAGTATAATTTATTATTGTTAGATTAAATTTGTACTATACCATAACTGTGAGGGCCTTTATGAGACCCAAAAAGTTCACCAAAAAAGATATCGTTGAATTGTTCTATCAAGAGAAGATTCTCACCAAAAAGCAGTTAACTCAGACATGCGGTTGTTCGAATATGACCGCATGGCGGATTCTCAGTGAACATGGATACATCACAAGCTATAATTTCAACGCCAAATATTACACGTTGACCGATATCGCTGTTTTCGACAAAAATGGGCTATGGTCATATCGCAAAGTTCGTTTCAGCAAATATGGTTCGTTAACCAATACGGTGATCGCAGTGGTTTTTAACAGCCGATGCGGGTTAGAAAAGAATGAACTGCAGCAACTTCTCGGCGTCAATGTTATCCCCATACTTTCCAAACTTTATCATCAAGGCAAGCTGTCTAGAGAAAAAGTGGATAGTATATTTGTTTATTTGCAAACAAATGAGGAGCAGCGGCGCAGACAATTAAGCAATAGAGCCTGTGATAGAATAGAAAAGAAACATCCGAAGTTGCCGCAACCAGAACGGATTATAGCGGTTTTGGTCGAACTGATACAGCGCGTTGAATTGCAACCCCGGCAACTCTCACGGCGTCTTTCACGTAAAGGCATAAAAGTGACTATCACCGAGATCAGGGCCATATTGCAGCATTACCAACTGACAAAAAAAAATCGATAGAAATGCTAAGACTTCGAGCAGATTTGATTCGTCAAGTTCATACACCCCTGCCGGGTTATTGTTGCTTACCACAAGGTTATGTATTGAATGTCACTACCGATGATCAGCCCTGTGACCACTGCGATAATCGCAAATTACGACGTCAAAGAACTGTAAAGCGCTATCCGGTGGGAATTTTACTTGGCCAGCCTGTGTTGAGGCATCAAATCAAAAAGTGTCCGGTTTGCAAAACAGAATTTCGTTATGAGAAGATAAACGCCCTGGTAGCGCGTCATAGCAATTATGCTTATGACATCATTGTTGAAGTTGGGCTTCAACGCTTTCAGCGTCACCGCCAAAACAACGAAATTCAAAAAGACATCCAAAACAGCTATGGTTTAGTTGTGCCGGAAAGCAGCATAAACGATCTTGCCAATTGCTTTTTGGATTATCTGGCTGCGGTTCACTATGCCAATGCTGCCGTGATTCGGCAACTGTTTAGCGACAATGGCGGCTATGTCGCTCATTTTGATGGGACCTGTGAAGTCGGCACAGATGTTCTGTTTACAGCGATTGACGAAATCAGTGGAATTGTTGTTTTAACCTGCCGAATGCCGACGGAAAATGTTAATGACATCACGCAATTTTTTGAGAAATGCAAAAAGTTATATGACGACCCATTGGCAACGATGCGCGATCTCAGCAAGAACATCGCTTTGGCCAGAGATGAAGTGTTTGCAGATGTTGCCGATCTGATTTGCCAGTATCACTTTTTAGAAAATGTCGGCAAAGCCCTTTTTAAAGAAACTCACCAGCAACTGACTTCCCGATTGCGCAAGCTGAAAATAAGGCCGGGGCTGAAGTCATTGCGCAATGGATTGGTCAGACGCAGCAAAAATGTACCACCCATCCCAGAAAAAGAGTTCAATGCAATTCTCAACAATCCAGATAAAACGCAGCAATTTGATCATGTCATGCTCCTTAAATACTTGACGTATGTTATTTTTCGATGGTTAGACGATTATTGCTGTGAACTGAAAGGCGAATATTTTCCATTTGATCAACCCAGTCTTGTCTTCTATAATCGCTGTGTTAAAGTCTATGATTTACTCACCGAACTGCTTGCTGCGGCTTCGTTAATAGGCAGAGAAAAGCAAACATTGTCAAGTATTGTGCGTGTTTTGGAGCCTGTCAGAAAAGATGAAAACTTAGTCGATATTGCCCAAGATCTTGAAAAGCAAGTCAATATTTTTGAAGAACTCAGAGATATCTTACGATTCAAAAGAGCGGATGGCAAACCAATTTTGCGTCAACGCCCTCCGGGGTCGACCATTAAAGATGCCAGTCAAATTGAGCAAAGACTCAATGAATTTCGCCAACAATTGCAGACAAGAACAACTGCTAAAGATGCGGTGATTGTAAAAAGTTCAAAGATCATAATTGATTACTTAACAAAGTATTCCGACAAACTCGTTGGGCATCTAATCACTCTGTCAGCATAACCGGGACGTTCGTGCGGAACGTGCATAACGACTGGCAACAGATGTTCTTGAATCAGTATGCACGTTCTGCACGAACGCCCCGGTTGTTTGCACTTGGAAAAATTTGTCCTTTTTTATTCTATTAGCGAAAACCTGGTCCTCTGGGCCAGGTCAGAGATCATTGGCTCTGCCTTATTAAACAAAGAGTAATTAAATCCGAAGCACGAAATCCGAAAACCGAAACAATATCGAATGACCAAAATTAAAATGATCTAAACAAAAGACATACCTGGTATTGCGATGTAGAGTTTGTTTTTGTCATTAGAGCTTTTGATATTTGAATTTGTTTCGAATTTCGATATTCGGATTTCGAATTTTGTCGATCGTATTTGTCTAAATCATGCCCTCTGGGCTTAAGTCAAAGCCGGGCCCTCTGGACCCGGATCTTTACTTTAATAAGCAAGAGCGGTGCAGTGAAGGGACTGGGGGGGCCAAGCTAAGCTATTGACTTCACAAAATAACCAGTGAATTTTGAAGTGTTTTTTAGGCCTTAAACGACCCTTTTGAGGGTCAAAATGGCTCTTTTAAGAAAAAAGTATTTAAAAGGGTCGCGCCAAAAGTTGTTTTTCACCAGACGCTGAGATCGCTTAGGAATAAATTTTATGTTTAGCACTGTAGGAGGTTCCGTCCTATAGAACGTTCGTGCAGAACGTGCATTAAATGCAAATATGGAATGGATTTTATTTTAAAGAAATATTGGTGGACCCCGATTAAATTTTATTTGATTTAACTGGGCAGGCAGGATCCACCCTGGTGAAATTTGCTTCGCCCCGATGAAATAGGCTCCACATTTCATTGGGCAAGCATTTCACCCCGATGAAATAAGTGCAACAAAGATTTCATTGGGCAGGCTGAGCAGGAAAGATTTTCAGGATTTATTAATGTCTTTTTTAGCTACCCGTAGATTCAAAGATATTTTCATGTCCAAGAGAGAAAAGATCTCCAGGCCGGTTACCGGTTTGGACGGGAGTTATTCGTTAAAGCGGTTGGTGGAGAGTTGATTTTTTTCCTTTTCATTTCAGAGGGAGGAATATTACGGTGTTGATTAATTCGTCAGGATCTGCCGCTTTAGCAATTAATTCTAAATCGTTAACACAGGCTCCAACAGAGATTCGCAGCTGATGAGCATAGAACATACCATAAAAAAGCATTCCCTCCTTCTGTC
>CAMYLH010000276.1 GCA_947259065.1 uncultured Desulfobacterales bacterium | reverse complement strand
CAGACAACCTCCTGCCAGTTGATCGTACCGGGCGGTTTATGGGCCCTCGGAGAGGCCAGGGTAATAACAGTCCCGAAACAGACCCCCAGGAGGTGTCCGATGTCCGGCAGCCCCGAGGTTCGTACGGCAAAGTCTTCCTGCTCGGAAAACACTTCGATAAGAATCGGTCCTTGGGGCCTAAAATCGTATTTGGCCGTAAGGGTGCTCCAACTCTCTTCCAGCAACGGCTCTAAATAGGGCCAGAGAATATCGGCATCGGAGGGATGCATGCGGACAATGAAGTGCTCGGTCGTACGTGTTTCAAAACCGTCCAGCACAGCAAGGACTTTGAGCAGGTTCATTGCCCAAACGTTGAAAGGGTCTCCCCGAAAGCCCTTCTCAAGGTGAAACCGCCCTTGGGCTTCCTTTCCCAGTCGCAGATGGTTCATTCCTAAAATGGTGTGCCCGTTCCAGTGCCGCGCATCCAGCGCAACGGCTTTTTGGGCCATGCGAACGGCTTTGTCAAAGCGATAGCTTCGGCCGCAGATTTCAGCGATGCGGGCATAAAACCGCCCGTTGCCGGGGCTGAGTATTGCCATCTTTTTTTCAAGCCCTTGAAATGTCGCGTCGTCGTTTCTCAGAAAGGCGATGGCTGCCAGTAAGGCCATGGCATCCGTGGATTCGGGATTGATTTGCAGCGCCTGCTGCAGGCAGTCTTCGGCCGCATCGTAGCGATCATCCTCACTGAATAAACCTGCCCGGGCCACAAGGGCCGACACGGAGTTCGGGTTAATCCCCAGAGCGCTGTCCAGAAAACCATGGGCGGCTCGACCTCCCGCCGTCTGCGCCATTCCCACGAGAGCGGGAACATGCTTGTCATTTTGTTTCAGGACGTGTTCATAGGAGCGCCGTGCTTCGGTGACGTTGTATTTTTCACGAAAAAGATCTCCCCACATGACGTGGGTTTCGAGCTTCGCAGGATCGAGGCGCACGGCTTCGCGAAATAGGTTGTTGGCATCGTGAAACCGCTCCAGAGCCCGGCAGGCTTCCGCCACCCAGGCAACGTCTTCGGCATCAAAGACCAGTCCCTTGTCATAGTAGGAGATCGCCTGCAGGAAATAAGGCTCAGCTTCGGACCGCCTTCCCCGCAAGTTTAGAATCTCACCAAACTGAACCAGACTTCGGACGCTGGCAATCTGATCCCGAATGAGCGGTTCCAAAACCTGGAGCGCTTCATTCGAACGACCGGTCAATATGAGGATTTCAGCCAACCGGGAACGAAGGGTTTCCTCTTTCGGAAATGCCGCCAGCGAAAGACGTAAAACTTCCTCTGCCTTGGTGTAATCACCGGTCATAATCCGGATGCGATTGGCACCAACAACTGCCTCAATCCGGGCCGGGCCGGAGGCGAGGTCATAAAGGCGCAAGGCATCTTCGTAGTTTCCTTTTTGAAAGGCTTTCTGTGCCTGGTTGAGAGGGGAATCTTCAGAGTGGGCGTTCGGAGACGGGAGTAGACCTAAAAGCCCGGCAACGAATGCGATGATGCAATATATCGCTGGCAGGTGTTGCATGGTTGTTTCTCAATCTAACCCATAGCCTCCACGTCGACATGGCTTCAACCCGTCTTTCTGGGGATATGTGACTAAATTCATAAAGTTTGTAATCATACCATTGAACAATAACTGATATTAGGTATGAAAAATGGGAAAAGCAAGATGGTCAAGCATTTTTCCATTGAAAAATACGGCGTTACAAAGTGATATCAGTCGACATTGAAAACTCGGTAATTTTCTATCGGGCGATGTGAATTCAGAAGGAGGAGAAAGAGCTGATCTGAACCCTTTACAGAATATGCTGAACATCATATAGTTCGTGGCTGAGTTATTGACGATGGGGTTTACCAAGACTATGGGTAAGATGAAAGGGATCCACTTCCATGAACGATGATTTCCTGTATCGGGATGTTCCTGCCTTCGGGCGTCGCCTGTTTCGGCTCGGCTTAGCTACCAACTTTGGTGTTGAGAGCGTGGATTTAGAATGGGCCCTGGAGCAGGGTGTAAATTATATATTTTGGCCCCCCAACACACGAAGGGTAAAAACGTCGCTCAAAGCAGCTCTAAACCGTGATCGCGAATCGTTCATCTTGGCTTCCGAGCCCACCACCGGATATTTCGGCGGGAGTATCAAACGTGCCTGTGACCGATTGCTTAAGACGCTGGGCACGGAGTATCTCGATGTTTTTCAGATTTTTTGGCTCGGTCGCATGAGTGCCTGAACTCCATCAACGATTGACGCGCTGGTATCCCTTCGAGAGTCAGGAAAGGTTCGGGCCATTGGGGTGAGCATTCACGACCGCAAACGGGCTGGCAAGCTTGCAGCAGATTCACCACTTGAAAGGACATGCGCAAAAATAGCTTCATATTCCCAGGCAATCCTATCGTGCCGGAACTGGTTAGTCTTCTTTGGTATGGGAACCCCGGCGCAGTTGGCGACCCCCTTCGGGTCCGAAAGTTGCTGTGGCGCTCCACCAGAGCGGAACGTTGATGCTATCCTTGGTCAATTTGCCGCGCCCTTCGGCCGTTGTCCGGGCCGTTTGATACCCTGCCTGGGCATGACGCACCACCCCGATACCGGAGTCCGTGGTCATACAGGCGTCCAGACGAAAATCTGCTTCATCGCTGCCATCGGCGATCATCGTCACACCGGTGTGAACGGCCTCTCCCATGGCGTAATTGGCCTGGATTGCGATGAGATCGCACATGGCTGCACAGTTTAACAGCGCGTTGAGCATGGGCCAGTCCGAGATCAGATCCGAACCGTCTTTCATTTTCTCCGACTCAAAGGTGGGATTTACGATGGATCCGGAATCCAGGTTGTCCCTCGAAAAAGCCACCGGACCTTTGACTTCACCGTTTTTGATCAATTCGTTGACTTTGAGGGCAAAGGCTTTGCGCTCCCCAAAACCCAGGTAACACACGCGCGCGGGGAGTGCTTCAATGGGCAGGTTTTCGCGGGCCAGATTGATCCATTTTACGGTCAGTTTGTCTTCCGGGAACATCTCCAGAACTAGATCATCCAGACGGGCCAGATCGCCGGCCTCACCCGAAATACAGGTCCAGCGGAACGGGCCCCGGCCCTCACAGAACAGCGGCCGGATGTACTCGGCCACAAATCCCGGGATGGTCATGGCCTCTTCCTCGGGCATCCCGGCATCGCGGCACTCTTTGCGGATGGAGGTGCCGTATTCAAATACCTGGATCCCTTCCTTTTTGGAAAAGGCATTCATGGCCTTCAACTGTTTGACCATGGATGCGCGGGCCTTTTGAAAGTAGAGATCGCGATCTTTTACACGCAGTTCTTCAGCTTCCGCCGGTGAGAACCCTTCGGGGATATAGGAAAGCGGGTCGTGACAGGGACACATTTCAGTGACGATGTCGGGATCAAAGCCTTTGTCGTATGCTTCCCAGAACAGGGTTGCGGCATTGCCAACAACGCCGATGGCAAGGGCTCTTTTTTCTGCAGCCGCCTTCTTCGCCATTTCAATGGCTGCATCCAGGCTTTCGGCCTTGACGTCGGTAAACCCGATTTTAATGCGCTTGTCGATAATTGCTTCGTTGACATCCACATCGATACAGACGCCACCGTGCATGTTCATGGCTCTGGGCTGGTTGGCTCCCATTCCGCCGTGGCCGGCCGTCAGGAGAATCCGTCCCACCAGTGACCCATCGAAGTGCTGGACGGCGATGGCACCCAGAGTTTCGAATGTGCCCTGGATAACCCCTTGGGTCCCGATATATTCCCACGGTGCTGCCGTGTACTGGGCAAACATGGTCAGGTTTTTATCCTGAAGGTCGTAAAAGATGGGCCAGGTGGCCTTCATGATGTTGGTGGTTGCCATGACCACCCGGGGTGCAAGCTTGTGGGTTTTGAATATGGCAACCGGCATGCCTGACTGCACCACCAGGGTTTCATCGTTTTCCAGGTTTTTGAGGGAATCTACGATGGCGTGGTAGGATTCCCAGTTGCGAGCGCACTTGCCGATACCACCGTAGATCACCAAATATTCCGGGGCTTCGGCATTTTCCATATTGTTTTCGAGCATTCTCAAAAGAGTTTCCTGTTTCCAGCCCTTACACCGTAAGATGTCCCCGCGCTGGGCCTTCACATCATATAAGATTTCAGGTTTCATCATTCTATCCTCCTTCTCGTTTTCGTTAATCGCCGGGCTCGTCAATGGCTGCAATGATCTCACCGCCATTGATTAACTTAACAAGCTTAGTGATATCCGGCGACATTTCTTTGTCTCTGTTATAGACATCCACGCTTTTTCGAATAATGCGGTGGGCGATCCGGGAACCCTGACCGAGTCGCTTTGCTCCATTTTCCCGCAAATCGATTGCCTGGGCCGCACAAAGGAACTGCGCTGGTGGGTATGGAATCGACGCTGTCCGGGTGGGCAAGCGTCTTGTTGTCCGACACCAAGGCCGCGGCGACATATTGGGCCACCATCAACCCGGTATTGAGTCCGTTAGCGGGAATCAGCATGGAGGGCAGTCCATTGTTCAACCAGGGCGTAAGCAGGGTAAAAGATCTTCTCTCCGAAATACTGGCAACCTCCGACATGGCGATGGATAAAAAATCCATCATGAATGCCGGGCCTTGGCCGTGAAAATTTCCTCCGGATAGACAAATGTAAGGCTCCCGACCATCAGATTCAAAAATCAGCGGATTGTCGATGCTGGCGTTCAACGTCCGCTCGATATAGCTTCGCGCGAAGGCAATGGTGTCTTTGATTGGGCCTATCACCTGGGGGATGCATCTCAGGCAATACGCGTCCTGAACCCGGTCAGTGGAATCTATCAACTGGCTGTCCTTGAGTAATCTTCTTAAATTTTCAGCTACTGATATCTGACCTGTCTGGTTTGAGGCCCGGTGTAAAGCGGGGTGAAAAGCTGCAGATACCGCCTGCATGGCTTCAAGGCTCAGGGCTGCAGCGATCTCGGCGTGTCGGATCAGTTTTTCGCACCTGTCTATGGTCAGACATCCGACCGCAGTAATGAACGAAGTACCGTTAATCAAGGAGTTTCCTTCTTTGGCAATCAGCTTGAGGCGCTGGAGGCCGGCTTTTTGCATCGCCTCCTCACCGCTCATAAGCTCCCCCTCATACCAGGCTTTGCCGCTGTAACCCCCGCCATCACCATCACAGCTCAGCACAACGGCGATCGCGGCCAAAGTTACCAGATCACCGCTGGCTCCCAGGGAACCTTTTTCTGGGACGTAAGGTGTGACACCCTTGTTGAGCATCTCGATGAGCGTTTCCACGACTTTCGGTCGAACACCGGATGGACCGCCGGCCATGGTGTTGGCCCGGATAATCATCATGGCCCGAACGATCGATTCCGGCAGGGGCTTACCGATGCCGGCGACATCGGCAAGGATGACGTTTCTGGAAAGCATTCCGGCCTGATCGGAGCCGATGGTCTCGGTGGCATGCGATCCAAAGCCGGTGTTGATGCCATAAAAAACAGTATCTTTCTTTTGAATCGCATTTTCCAACCACTGTTGTGTCGCTGTCATGCGCGCTTTTGTTTCTGGGTTGAGCGGTTTTACCGCAGCCCTGTTGTCGGCAACCGCGATGACTTCCTCGATCTTCAATGTTTTTCCGGTTATTTCTACAGTTGTCATGATCCTGGGTTTCCTACAACGACCTTTCCGTTTTTGATGACCATCCAAACCGCGTTGTTACCGATTCGATAGATGATGTCTGCAAAGCCTGGTAGATCCCAAATCTGAATGTCGGCTTGATATCCTTCGGACAAACAACCGATCTGATTTTCGCGTTGAATTGCACGGGCTGCACCGGTAGTTGCTGCCAGCATGGCTTCTTCCGGTGCCATGCCGTGGTTTCTGCAGGCCAGCTGCAGGACGAGCTGCATCGATTCGGTCCAGTTGCCGGGGTTTAAATTGGTGCCCAGCGCCAGGGTCATGCCGGCATCGAGCATGGGCTGTGCATCAAATGGATTCGGATGGGCGACGGCAAAATCGAGGGCCGGCAGTACGACGCCTACCACGCCGGTTTTGGCCATTCGCCGCATCTCGTCTGCTGAGGTATAATTGAGATGATCTGCAGATATCGTCGGAAGAGCAGCGGCTAAGGTACTACCACCGATATTGGCGTAGGCATCGGTGTGAATCCTCGGCGCCAGGCCATTATCCATTCCTGCTCTGAGGACGGTTTCCGATTCCCCGGCCGTGTAATACCCCAGATCGCAATAAATGTCGCAAAACTCCGCCAGTCTTTCTTCTGCCACCCGGGGAATCATCTCATCGGTCAGCTCACGGATATAGGCTCGCCGTTGGTTTGAATCTTCACGGTCCATGTCTGGTGGGAAATCGTGCGCACCGAGAAATGTGGAGACTATGTCCATGGGCTGAGCCTGGGCAAGCCGTTTATTCACACGCAGCATCTTGAGTTCGTCGGGCCAGCGGATGCCGTAACCGCTCTTGCTCTCGACGGTTGTGGTTCCATACCGGAGCATCCGCCTCAGCCGGTCCAGGGCGCTGATAAAAAGATTGTCCTCGGTGGCTGCCCGCGTCATTTCGATGGATGCAGGGATTCCGGTTTTCAGCCCCATGGCTTCGATTTGCTCGGCACTATGGGTCATCTTCAAGGCATATTCCTGCGCCCGGGATCGTCCAAATATCAGGTGGGTGTGACAGTCCACAAATCCTGGTGCGACGATCTTTTCAGCGGCGTCTATTATCTCGGCATCGCTCAGATCGACACGTTCTTTCAGTTTATCCCGCAGGTCAGCTGCAATAATCCGTCCATCCGCAATGGCTATGGCGCCATTTGGAATCCTTCCTAAAGGATCGCTTTGGGTCGAAACACACGTAATCAATTCAAGCGCATTGTCGATCAAAAGGTCGGCTTTGGTTTTTTTCATGATTATGCCTCG
>CAMYLH010000275.1 GCA_947259065.1 uncultured Desulfobacterales bacterium | reverse complement strand
GATCAGTTTTTGCCTGGCATCAGCCAGGCTGCCGGCATAATGCAGCGGTTCGATAAAACGCGCTTTATCCTCGCTTTGGCTCGAGACGCAGTTGGGCGAATCCGGACAGGGTTTAAATTGATAAGGCTTTTCCGCCGACCCGGCGGCAGCATGGGTTGCACTCAAGAGGATACCTATGTACAGTGACAGACGTTTTAAAAATAAGTTAATCATTGGATATTAATCATTTAATATTCCGAGTCAATTCGCCGCGCGCTGCCCTGCGGCGAAATTTTCGCCTTAGAAATGCTTTCAATTGTTCGAAGGCTTCGTAATTGGCCGGGGTTATTAACAGCGTCAATGTCGTCGCGCTGATCAGGCCCGACACAAAGGCCGTTGCCATGGGGGCCCAGGAGATGGATTTATTGGGAATTCCGATGGCCATCGGCAATAGCCCCAGGGTGGTGGTGATTGTGGTAATCAGGACCGGGCGCATACGCGCTGCGCACGACTCGATGATGGCCTGACGCAATGGTTTTCCAAGGCGCAGCCGCACGTTCATAAAGTCGATCAGCAGCAGCGAATCGTTGACGGCCAGACCGGCCAACCCGATAATGGCTAGAAAACTGCCGATGGTGAAGGTGGTACGGGTGATCAACAATCCAAAGACCACACCGATCAAGGCCATGGGAACCGACGAGATGATGATCAGGGGTTGGACATAGTCTTTGAACTGGGTCGCCAGCACCATGTAGATGGCCAGCAGGGCAATAAAAAAGGCCATGGTCAGCGATGCGTAGGATTTGCTGGTGGATTCAAATTCACCGCCGTAGGAAAACGTAATCCCGTTGAATTCATCGGGCCTGGATTTCACATAATTATTCACTAAAACCTGAACCCGGGCCGGAGACAGCCGGGATCCGGGCTTGATATCAGCGGTCAGCGTCACGGTCGGTTTGCCTTTATAGCGTGAATTCACGTCCGGTTCAAAGACCGGTTTAACCTCGATTAAATCCCTCAATAAAATCGGAGAAGCGCTGTCTTCGACCACCGGAATGCCGAGAATGTCTAAAGGTTCTGCCAGACCGGTACCGCTGATATTACCCGTATCCGCTGCGCGGGCAATCCGCACCATCAAATCGACTTCTTCATCGATCGTGCGAAATTTTCCCACATACTGGCCATTTAACGCTCCCGCTACCATTTGGGTGACCATCGCCGGTTGCAATCCGAACTCGAAGACGGCTTCCTGTTTGGGCACGAATTTGAAAGTTCTGTGGAAATTTGGCCGGTTGTCGGCCAGATCGACCAGCTCGGCCAGCTCCGAATTTTGCTGCATGAAGGCCCTTAGCCGGTCGCCGGCAGTGACTGCATCGATTAGGGTGGTCCCGGTTACCCGGATGTTGACCGCCTTCCCGGTGGGTGGGCCGTCGCTTTCTTTAAACACCCTGACGATGGGCACCAATTCACCGGCAGGATACTTCTGTCGAACGAAATCGGCCAGCTTGCGGCGGATGTAATCCAGGTGGCGCTGCGGATCGTTGGAAGGATTTTCCGGAAAGTCACGAAACTTATCTTCCGGCAGGGTCACCACAATCTGAGCGAAATGGCTGCCGTCGTGGCGAGCGTAATCCTCATCTTCGTAATAACCGGCAGTGCCCGAGGTTGAATGGGCCTGAGCGGTTCCCAGGGACATAATGTAGCCGGACAAATTGCGGACGATGGCATCCGTTTGTTCGATAGCGGTTCCGACCGGAGAGGTAATCGTCACATGATAGCGAAAATAGTTGCCGGGAAAAAACTTGACCTTGATCAACGGCAGCACGCCGCTGGCCGATAACACCAGAATTCCAACGGAGGCGATGAGAATGAACGTCAATGCCGTGAAGGTGATGATTTTGTGATTTAAAATTTTTTCAACCGCCCAACGATAGGCCTTCCAGAAGGGGGCAAATAAGCCGCTTGCCAGGTGGGAAAAGGCATCTTCAGGATCGTGTTCCCGCGGTTTACGAGTGGCTTGCGAACCGTCTTTGGGTCCCCATTCCAGAAAATGAATCGGTAAAATGAACAATGCCTCGATCAAGGAAGCCAGCAGAGCGTAGGTCACGGTTTTGGGAATGTAGGCAAAAAAATCTCCGGTGGAGCCGGTCATAATCAGCATGGGAATAAAGGCCAGGATGGTCGTCAGGGCCGAGGCGATCACCGGCAACATGACTTCGGCGGTGCCGTCGATGACGGCCGTTTTCCTTGATTTGCCCATCTGAAAATGGCGATAGATGTTTTCGACAATGATCACGGCATCATCCACCATAATACCGGTGACCAGCACGAAGGCAAACAGGCTGATGGTGTTCAACGACACCCCCGTAAGTTTCATCATCAGCACACTGCACAAAAAGGCGAACGGAATGCCGATAGCGGTCAGCATGGCATTGCGAAAGCCCAAGGTGATCCATAAGACGATCGTCACCAGGCCCATACCAAGGAGCAAGTTGCCCCCCAAGGTATTGAGCGAGTCGTTGATTTCGATAGTGGAGTCATTCGTGAAAACGACCTGAATGCCGTCACGCGAATGCTTTTCTTCAAATTCCCGCGCAACTTTTTTAACGGTCTCGGAGATTTCAATGGCGTTTCCCGTTTCTTCCTTGGTGACCGCCAATCGGACGGTGCTTTGGCCATTGACGGAGGGAATGACCGAAGGATCGCGGTGGCTCAGGCGCGCGCTGGTAACCAGATGGCGGACCCGAACGAAATTGCCGTCGCCGTCTCGGCGAACGACTGTTTTAAGAACTTCTTCTTGAGAATTCAGGCGGTCACCGGCATCCAGCATGTACTCCCATTCGCGGGTCCGGAAGCGGCCGGTGGGAATTTTGGTGTTGGCAGATCGGATGGCATCGACCACCTGCTGGAAGGTGATACCGAACCGGCGTAATCTGGCCGGGTCCAGCGAAACATGAAATTCGGTGTCATATTCACCTTCGATTTTAGCATCGCGAACATCCGCAATGGTCAGCAGACTGATCCGTAACTCTTCCGCATACCGTTCCAAACTGCGCTGGGACAAATCCCCGGTGATATTGACGATCACCACCGGGAGCCAGACATTGGTATCCAGGTACATAAAAGTGGGTTCGTCCGCATCCGGCGGCAATTCATCCTTGATGTTCAGCACCCGAAAGCGCAGCTCGTCGTAGCGGAAGCGATAGTCCGAATCATCCAAGAATTTTACTTCCACCGATGAAAAATTACGGTAAGAATCCGATTTGATGTATTCGACATCTTCCAGCCCATCCAGCGCCTTTTCGATTTCGGCTGTTACCAGCTGTTCGACATCATCGGCCGATGCGCCGTAATACACCGAGTTAATAAAGACGTTACCCATATCCACAACCGGCATATTTTCCAGCGGTGTTGTAAAGATGCTGAAGGCCCCGGCGACCACCAGGATGACGAAGACGACATTGAAGAGCACAGTCTGTTTGATGGAAAACTGGACAACGGATTTCATTGGCGGACTTTCTCAGGCCCTTGGGTTTCTTTTGACAGCATGTGAGCAAAAAACCGGGCGTTTAAGGTGTCAGTCCAGCCGCCGAGCAAAAAACGGCCAGTCTAATCGAAAAAGAAAGTCTAAAAAGCGAATATCGAATAATGAATATCGAATGTCGAAGGAATGTATTCTATCTATTTTTATAAAAAAGATTGAGCGAAGCGATTCCATCCTTCGAAATTCTGCGGTTCGATATTCTGCTGTTCTGCGGTTCTCTTTTCAGCCAGCCCGAGTCTCATATGTTCACTGCCGCTGGCCTGAAAAACAACCAGTTTCATACAAGGTTCCCATTCGGTAGGGGATCCGAATCACGGTTTGCTATCGTCACAGATGATGTCGTAGCTCAGCGTTCCGGTTCCTGAACCGGTTTCGGTCGAGACACAGCCGGCGCACGTAACTGTGTTCCCGGGGTCAGCCGGGGATCATCGGCGATGATTAAATGGTTTTCAGTTTGACCGAGCTCCAGCACTCTGACTTCGGCGCCGGACTCCTTCAGAAAAACGCGCGGGTTTTCATAACGGCTGATGACCGCTTGCTTGGGAACCCACAAACCCTCGGCGGCGATTTGCAGCGCGAGCCGGCAGGTCAGGCCGCCGCGCTTTGGTACCGGGTAACTACGCAGAATCAGCTCGATACTTAATTTGCGCGTCTTTTCGTCAAATTCCGGGTTAATCCAATTAACAGCAGCCCGAGCAGGTTTATCATTCAGCAAGACGTCAAATTCAGGGGTAAGGTTCTGGATGGCAGCCAATTCCTGGGCCGAAATCGACAACGGGACCACGAGATGCTCGAAATCGGCGATACGGGCGACCGGGGTATTGACCGTGACCAGTTCACCTTCTTCCACTAGCTTGGCGACCACAATCCAGCCTGGCTGTGCCCTAATCGTATGCCGGCTTTTGCGTTCTCGAAGTTCTTGGAGGCGGGTTTGGACAATGGCAATTTCTACGCC
>CAMYLH010000274.1 GCA_947259065.1 uncultured Desulfobacterales bacterium | reverse complement strand
ACCCGGGACCTTGACAAGGTTATCAAACGGGCACACCGCGCCGGTGTTACCCGCTTGATGACTATTGGCGTGAATGGAAAAACCTCTGCCCGCGCCGTCGAACTGGCGGGATCCCATCCGGAAATCTATGCATCGGTGGGAGTCCATCCCCATGATGCCGGCAATTGTAGCGAATCTGTGATCGACGATCTTATAAAACTTGCAGAAAACCCAAAGGTGCGCGCCTGGGGTGAGATTGGGCTTGATTTTAACCGCATGTATTCGCCAGAAGAAGATCAGGAGAAATGTTTCCGCTATCAACTTGAAATCGCAGGGAGGCTGGATCTTCCGATGATTTTCCATGAACGGGACAGCAAAGGCCGTTTTCTTGAGATATTGAAAAAACATGCCGGCAAGAAACTTAAAGGCGTAGTGCACTGCTTCAGCGGTGATCACAATGAATTGGAGCAATATCTGGACCTGGGCCTTTATATCGGCATTACCGGTATTTTAACCTTAAAAAGCCGCGGGAGCCGATTACGAAAACTGGCGGCTTTCATTCCCCCGGATCGTCTTCTGGTGGAAACCGATGCCCCTTATCTGGTTCCGGCACCGGAAAAAAACCATTATCGGCGTAATGAGCCGGCCTTCGTCAAATCAGTGATGTTGAAATTGGCCGAGATAAAAAAAGAGAACCCGGATCAACTGGCTGAGATTATTTGGGAAAACACGTGTAGACTGTATGGGCTGGAGGTTTGATCAGCTCTGTGTTATGCTCGGGTTGACGGAATTAACTCCCTTCATAAGCCGCCGGCATTGTTCAGCTTTCGATCAATAAGCCGTGATCACCCGGTAACGGTAGAACCTTTTCAATTCTCACCGGCGGAGCCGGTGGCTCATGACGTTTTAGGAGTCTCCCAAAGATTTGATATGTTGAAGAGCAGATCCTGGTCATAATAGAAGCGGCGATTTTTTCTCGGTTGGATATCCTGCTTTTCGCCATGCTTGCCACCCACCTAAGATTACGTACACTTTTTGATGACCTTTTTTAAGAAGTTTTTGTGCCAACCTGGCACTGGTTCCTTCGTCAGGTCAATCTCAGTATAGCACCAGGTACTTGTTTTTAGGTATATCATCAGCCCAAGAATCGAAAGTATCGGGATTTTTTCTAACCGCTCCTTTAATTTTGGTTTCGTCGGCCTGCCAACTTCCCGGATCACGTACGTCCAAGATTAGCAATTGGGGATGGTCTAATGATTCCAATAGCTGATTTATTGTGATTTTAGTAACTTGACCAGATGCCTGTATCGATAAGAATGCTGTAAAGCCTATAGAAAGAAAAAAAATCAGCAACATTCTAGTTAGCACATGAATTTTCATACTCGTTCTTCCTTTAAAGGATCTAATTAAAAAAGGTGATGAGCGTCCTTAAGAACTGACTAGCAAAGGCGCCGCAAGATTGCGTTAAATAGACCGGTCCAATTCTTATTGTGGATATTTTTTAACGTTTTATCTTTTAGAAAGGGCCACAACACCATTGACCAGCTCTATCTAAATCCTAAGCACTCACCGTAATGAGGTCAACACCCTCTTTAACGGATCCGGGAATTCTGTCCACTATAACCGTCCACCGGCTACATTGGTTCATCGGTTCAACGCACATCTCTAGCGGTTATCGGCTTATATGCGGGCGCTTTCTTATTTTTTTGGCTCCAGTCGTTGCTGCATGCAAATACGAATAAAATCATTAATAAAGCCATAAATATTTTTTTCATCCCTTTCATCCCTTTTTATCTTATGTATTTGTATGAAATTGAGCCTCAAAGCGTGCACCTACCACTAATATTTAACAACAGACCTTTGTTGTCAATTTAAAAATCTTGAAATAATTTCAAATAATTAGTAATATATAGGTATTATTACAAGTGGCAAAAAATATTTTAGGATACGCTGATCGATTTTAAAGACCAATCCATTTTTCATTCTATCTTTATCTTTAAGTATCCTCTTTGAAAACCGCTAAAGCTGTTTCAACTTGTTCCATCCTATGATCACACTGAAAGAGGAAAAGTTAAGATATGACTTGTATTGTCCACAAATACGGTGGTTCAAGCGTCGCTGATGTGGAGAAGTTAAAGCAGATCGCCCGTATGATCGCCTCTGCAAAGGCGGAAGCCGATCAGGTAGCCGTGGTAGTATCCGCCATGGGTAAAACCACGAATAACCTTGTGAATATGGCAAGAAGCCTGTCACCGGATCCGCCACGGCGCGAAATGGATATGCTGTTGAGCACCGGAGAGCGCATCACCATGTCGCTGCTATGCATGGCATTACATCAGCTCGGCATGGATGCCGTATCCCTCACCGGTTCCCAATGCGGTATCATCACCAACGACCGCCATAACGATGCCCAGGTGATTGAGGTAAGGCCCTTTCGGGTGCAGGATGAAATGGCCAAGGGGAAAGTAGTGGTCATCGGTGGTTTCCAGGGCGTCAGTTACAAAAGGGACATCACCACCCTGGGGCGCGGGGGGTCGGACACCACGGCAGTTGCCCTGGCTGCAGCCCTGGATGCCGAACGCTGTGAGATCTATTCCGACGTCGATGGTGTTTATTCAGCAGACCCGGCGATGGTGGCCGACGCCAAACATCTCCCGGAAATCTCCTATCCGGTAATGCAGGAGATGAGCGCAGCCGGGGCAAAAGTGCTCAATGCCCACGCGGTGCAGTTCGCCAAAGAAAAACAGATCGCCATCTATGCGCGCAGTACCTTTGAGCGCGGGCGGGAAACCATTGTCCGTAAAATGGCACCGGGTTTGGTGTTGGGTATCCAGGCGGTGGTCAGTGAAGAGGACATCACACGGGTTCGGATCGAGGGGGACAGTGCCATCTCCGATTTTCAATGGGCCCTGGATTACCTGGAAAAAGAACAGATCCCCATCAAAGAACTGCATGCCGAAACTACAGATGAAAAAGACAGCCATTCCGGTGTCTCTTTTGTAGTCTCCTCCCAAAACGTGTACGGGTGGAAAAAGATAAAGCAGCAACTCATCAACCGACTGGGCGAAGACATCCGCTTCGACACCCACCTGTCGGCACTTTCTCTAATCGGCGAAGGGCTCAATCGTACCAACGGGGTGTTGCTGCGAACCATGGGTCTTCTCAGACAACATAAAATTGATATTGCAGGAATCACAACGACGTCTTTCCGGATCTCACTGCTCATTCCTAAGGAGACCATCGGAGATGCCGTGCGGGTTTGTCACGACCAATGGATTGATACCTGAATACAAGGCCAGATGACAGAAGACAGAAAACAGAAGACAGAAGACGGATGGATATTGCGGCTTCTAATCGCCCTGCTCTGCGCGCCATGCCCGATGCTCTCTGCGCACAACTCACAATCCGCAACTCGCAACCCGCAACTCGCTCATTTTGCCATCAAATGCGCGACGGCCTCCTCCAGGCCGTCCAGGGTCAATTCAAACATAGGAAAGATATCGCGGATAGCGCTAATCGTGCGGGTGTAGTTCCACATGGATGCCGGCACAGGATTCAACCAAACGGAATGGGGAAAGGTTTTGGCAAGAAAATTAAGGCATTCAATACTGGGCATACCGCTGCGTTCTTCAAGGTGAATGGATCCGTCACTGGCCATCAATTCGTAAGGCGCCATGCTGGCGTCTCCGACCATGACGAACCGGGTTTGGGAGTCCAGACGGGCAAATTCATCAATTCGCCGGGGCTTTTTATACCGTGCCGGATCACCCCAGAGTGTTGAGTAAATCGTGTTGTGGAAAAAATAGGTCTTTAAATCCTTGAACTGGTTTCTGGAATAATCGAAAAGTGTCTGAACCACCGATACGTAGGGATCCATGGACCAGCCACCATTGTCGATGGCCAGTATCACTTTCAGCCGATCTTTTAAACGCCTGTCAAAAACAATCTCTATCTCACCGGCGTTTTTCATGGTCTGGTAAATGGTCTCGTCAATATTTACCTGGTCTTGGGGACCCACAGGAATCAGATTACGCAGCCTTTTTAAGGCTTCTCCGACCATCGCATGGGTCAGAAGCCCGCTTTGGGAATAATCTTTATATCGCCGGTCCATGGCCACTTTGACGGCCGATTTATTTCCGGAAACACCACCCACGCGCATCCCCCCCGGATGGTAACCCGAATGGCCCACAGGAGAATACCCGCCGGTGCCGATCCACTTGGCGCCACCATGGTGCGCTTCGGTCTGCTCCTTTAGGCGTTCTTTAAAATATTCGATCAACTCTTCGGGGGTCAGTTTCGTCAGGGCTGATTCATCCACTCCCAGTAGTTTGGATAACTCGCGGGGGTTTTGAAGCCAGGCTTCCAGCATGGTCCGGGCCAATTCATCGAGTTCGACTCCCTCATAATCGGGCAAATCTGATTCGTCCATTCCCAGTAATTTGGATAACTCGCGGGGATTTTGAAGCCAGGCTTCCAGCATGGTCCGGGCCAAATCATCGAGTTCGACTCCCTCATCATCGGGCAAATCAGCACCCTGGAAGTGGTGGGCAAACACCTGATCATACAAATCAAAATAGCGTTCACTTTTTACCAGAATCGCACGGGAGGCCGTATAAAAATCATCCAGGGTATTTACCCATCCGTTTTTAAGTGCCTTTTGAAGGGTCAAAAACGCCGTCGGGCTGACCGGTATTCCCACTTCTTTTAATTTATAGAAAAAATCGACAAACATTTCAGTTCATTCTGCGGCCGTTAAGCATACTTTGAGCCCTGTGATAGTCCTGGCTTTTCTTAAACAGCACCCCCAGATATGGCAGGTCCCCTTTGGCCAACTGTTTGGGTTTAAAATCAGGATCCGCCCGCAGCGCCCTGATCCAGTTTATCAATTCCCGGGTTGCCGGTTTCTTTTCAACGGCGTCCAGCTTGCGCATGCGGTAAAAGGCGGAAATGGCCTTTTCCATAAGTTCCGTGTCGATTTCGGGGAAATGAACGCCGATGATTCGGCGCATCATGTCCGGATCGGGAAAGGCGATATGGTGGAAATTGCACCGTCCTAAAAACGGATCCGACAGGTCTTTTTTAGCGTTTGAGGTGATGATGATCACCGGACGAGTCAAGGCTTTGATGGTTTTATCAATCTCGATGATATCAAATTCCATTTGATCGAGCACATCCAGCATGTCATCCTGAAAATCGGTATCCGCTTTGTCGATTTCATCGATTAAAAGTACGGTCCTGATATCTGCGGTAAATGCCTGGCCGATCTTGCCCATTTTTATATAATCTTCAATATTGCTGACATTGCGGCTAGAATCTCCGAAGCGGCTATCATTGAGCCGTGTCAGGGTGTCATATTGGTACAATGCTTCTACCAGCTTCATACTGGATTTAACGTTGAGCACGATCAACGGCATTTTCAAATTTTCTGCTATCGCATGGGCAAGCATGGTTTTACCCGTACACGGCTCGCCTTTGAGCAGCAGCGGCATCTCAAGCGCCATTGATATGTTTACAATCTTTGCCAGTTCTTCATCCAAAACGTAACGGGTTGCGCCGTCAAACTGCCTTCCACTATGATTGTCTATCATCGAATACCTCGCCTTTTCCTATAGCAGTAACTTGTTGTTATTATTTTGCTAACTTTCTTTAATGATGTGGTAGCTTTAGTTTCTAAACCGGTATAAGCCGAAATTGAAGATTTATGGATGTAACCTCCCTCCAATCTTCCATCGAAAATATTCAATATGAATGCCGACCTCTTATTTTTTGCGATATATCCCTGGTCAATCTAAATACCTTTTGGGCAAGATCAATGCTCAAAGACCCGGTACCGCAACTAGGGGTAATCAGAGATTGGGCGGACAGCTTGGGT
>CAMYLH010000273.1 GCA_947259065.1 uncultured Desulfobacterales bacterium | reverse complement strand
TTGCTGGTTTTCGCCGGTAATGTCCATGGGGCGGCGGATACGGCTTATGATCTCAATATCGACGTCAAAGCGTTTCAGCTTGAAAACGGTATGCAGGTTCTGGTGGTTGAACGCCCGGCAACTCCTCAGGTGGCGTGCCGACTGGCGATTCGAGCCGGTTCTGCACTTGAGCAGGCCGGCAAAACCGGCATTGCACATTTGCTTGAGCATATGATGTTCAAAGGCACAAAAAATTTTGGCACATTTGATTACAAAAAGGATCAGCAGTTGCAGGACCAAATCGAAATGGCCTACCAGGCAGTGCTTCGTGAGCAAAACAAAAGACGCCCGGATCCGGAACTGATTAAAAAAAAGCAGGCTGAAATGAACGAGTTGCGGCTCAAAGTACAAGAAACTTATGTGGCCCAGGCGTTTTCATCCCAATTGGGCAAAAATGGTACCGTCGGTGTCAATGCGTTCACGACCAAAGATCAGACCCAGTATATGGCATCCGTGCCGTCGGATATGCTGGAGCAGTGGTTTTCTATTGTCAGCGAACAGCTGTTTGAACCATCCTGGCGCGAATTTTATGTCGAAAAAGAGGTCGTGCAGCGAGAATGGGCCTTTCGCTATATCAACAGCCCCGGCGGTGCTGCCTGGCTGGATCTCAGCACCGCGGCGTATACGGCTCACCCGTACCGCAATCCAACCATCGGCTGGAAAGCGGATATGGAAAA
This sequence comes from uncultured Desulfobacterales bacterium, assembly GCA_947259065.1. Taxonomy (GTDB): domain Bacteria; phylum Desulfobacterota; class Desulfobacteria; order Desulfobacterales; family JAFDCJ01; genus JAFDCJ01. Next base: position 5,454 of record CAMYLH010000273.1, on the reverse strand, counting down.
ATACAGCACCGAAGACGCGATTGCGTTTCACGAAACCTATTACAATCCCTCAAATTCCGTTTTGGTTCTGGTAGGCGATGTCACCCTGGAAAATGCCAGGCGATTGGCTGAAATTTATTTTCAGCGCTATCCGGCTGGCGAGCGGTCTCCGGAAAAAGTGACCCGGGAACCCGTGCAACAGGGACCACGGAAGAGTGTTCGCTATTTAAAAGGGGCCCGCACGCCCCTTGTCCGAATCGGTTTTCATGCCGCCGCCATGGACACCAAAGATTTTTATGCCTTAGACGCCATGACGATGATTTTAAGCCAGGGCCGTAGCGCCCGCATGACCCAAGACCTCATCTATAAAGGTCGGGCTCAGGAAGCCTGGGCCTACAACCCGGATAATCGATACGGTGGTATGATCATTTTGGGAGGCTCACCCAACGAACCCCAAATCGTCAAAAACGAAGGGGTGAGCGATGAAGAAAGGCGCCGTGCCTATCTTGAAGCCTGTCAGGAACTGGAAGATCTGCTCCTGGCTGAAGTGGAAAAAATGAAAACCGAGCTGGTCTCCGCCCCTGAGCTTCAAAGAATCAAGAAACTCAACCGCCGTGATTTTATCGACAGGATGCGCAGCAATGAGAGTCTTGCCGGGACGCTGGCCACACTCGAGGTTCAGGTGGGCTGGCGCTACCTGATGAATTACCTTGAGAAACTGGACGCCGTTACCCCCGAGGACATCCGTCGGGCCGCCAACAAATATATCCTGACAGAAAATAAAACCAGTGCCTATGTCATACCCGGTGGTCAACCGGACGGTCCGCCTGAAAGTTACTCGGAAGTACGTTCCATCACCGGCAGTGCCGCGGCCAGGACGGAGCACCCGCATGATTTCAGCAATATTTCCCGATACCCGACGCCGGTCGGCTGGAAACACCCGCTCTCCTTTCAGCGCAATCCCAAAAAAATTGATTACCCCCAGGCGGAGACAATGGACATTGCCGACGCCAAGGTATTTTATTTACCGGATCATGAGCTGCCGTTGGTGGATTTGACCCTGCTGGTTAAAGCCGGTTCGGTGGATGTCGCTGATTCCAGGATCGGTTTGGCGCAGTTGCTGACGGGCAGCATTATTCGCGGCGGAACCGAAACCCGTTCACCGGAAGAGCTGGCCCGTTTATTGGACCAAAACGCCATTCACCTCAGCGTTGCGGTCGGCGAAGAAGCCACTGTCATTCAGCTCTCCGTGCTCAAAGATGATTGGCAATCCGGGCTGGACATATTGCAGGAAATTTTGATGCGCCCTGCATTTGAACCGGCTGTGTTCGAGATTGTCAAAACCCAGCAATTGACCGAACTTAAACGCCAGGGAGGTAATGCCCAGGCGGTGGCGGGCCGCGAGCAGGACATCTGGCAGTTCAAAGGCCATCCCTATGGTCGTGATCCGCTGGCGGGGCTGCAGACCATACCCTCCATTGACCGGGAAGATCTGAAGCAGTTTTTAAGGGATTATGTTGTGCCTTCCAACATGGTTGCCGCCATTTCCGGTGACATTGACCCGGAAGACGTCAAAGCGGGTCTCAGTCAGTTTTTCAAAGCCTTGCCTCAAACCCGGGCGCCGCAACGAAATCTCGCCGATCCTGCAGAAACACCGCCGGTCCTCGCGCTGATCCACAAACCCGGTCAGGTTCAGTCCCAGATTGTTTTGAGTCTGCCCAGCGTCAAGCGCACCGATCCGGATTATTGGAAAATAAGCCTTTTGATGAACATCTTCGGCGGCAGTGATTCCCTGATGTACACCCGATTGCGGGACGATCTCGGTCTGGTATATTCCGCTGGATTTTATCAAACCTACAAATGGAACGCAGGGTATCTATCCGGTTACATCGGCTGCAAAGGGGACAAAACTGCAGCCGCGATTGCTCAGACCATCAAGATTATGAATTCCCTGCGCCAGGATGTTCCTCAAAAAGAACTCGAGCAGAAACGACTGGACGCGCTAAACAGTTTCGTTTTTAATGTGGATACACCGGCGGACCTGGTAAACGTTTATGGACGATATCACCTGCGCAACGAACCGCTCGATACCCTGGAAAAAATTCAGGATGACTTTTTCAATGTCAATCGGGAAGATCTTGGCCGGCTTGCCCGGAAATATCTCGATCCGGGCAAAATCCAGATTTTCGTGGTCGGCGATAAGCTGATAAATATTAAAAACGACAATGGTGATGAAGCGACACTGGAAGAGACCCTGATGGAACTGGCCGAATCGCTCGGACTGCCCTATCGCGAAATAGAGTTGCGATGATTATTTCCACCTGCCGGCCATATTTCGCTCCCTTCCCCGGATTTTTCTACCTGGCCAGTTTTTGCGATCTGTTTGTGATTCTCGACACCGTTCAGCTCCCCCGGAACACCACCTGGATCACCCGGAACCGATTCAAAAACGACCAGGGGACCCTGTGGATGACGATACCCGTGCGGAAAAAAGGATTGGGACTGCAACCTATTGATGGCGTCAGAATATGCCACCAGGACCGGCAGGTGCAAAAACATCTGCGAAGCTGGAAACAAGCCTATGCCAATGCCCCCTATTTCTCCGAGCACCTGCAGTTTGCAGAAAAAATATTTTCAACCACATTCAGCCGGCTCATCGATTTAAACATGGCGATCATCGGCCACCTGATGCTGAATCTTGGTGTAGACACAGAAATCAGAAGGCTTTCCGAGTTGAATATCAAAACCGCAGGTGATCCTTTACTCATTGAAATATGCCGGTTCTTCAATGCTTCCACCTATGTGGCGCCGGCTGCCGCCGGCAAGCACCTTGATGCCGATCTTTTTGAAAAGGCCGGCATCGAGCTGCGTTTTATTAAATTGCCATCCTGTGTCTATCCGCAACTGTGGGGCGATTTTATCCCTGATCTTTCGGCGTTTGATCTGCTGTTTAATTGCGGCCCCAAAGCGCGGGGGATCATGCTAATGCGGCAATAATTATTTAGACATTGATTCACCGCCCGCTTCAGGCTTCGCTCTGCGAGCTACGACCTGACAGGTTGCTCGAGTCGCAAAGATCGCAGAGGAACGATTTTTTACCTTTCTGCTGATCCTCCAAAAAGACTGGCGGACAGGAAGGGCAGAGAGTTAAAACCACACGCCCTTCGGGCAATAGCATCACGTGCTAGTTTCAGTCCGTCATCCATAAGTAATTGCTTGCCCTTGAGGTGGATAAATATTCTCTGCGCACTTTGCGGCTCCGCGGTGAAAAAAGCTTTTAATTTCAATAAATCGTTATTCGTCAATCGTCATTCGTCAATCCTTTCGCTGTGCTGAAATCGTCCAGAAAGCTGTACAAAAAAGTTTCCCTTCCGCGATGGGGGGGCGGCTGGGTGGGGATGAGACCGGCGGAATATCCGCGCTTGCGAAACGGTTCCAGAAATTCATTGTTGCGGCTGATGACATGCATGGGGACCGACCAGGGTTGGTTTTTGCCGGTGATCTGAACATTGGGTTGATGGTCGCCCAGTACGATGATCAGAGAGTTATGGTCTAAATACCTTATGATGAAATCGGTAATGGTCTTGAGCTCATATGTAATGGCTGCCACATAGCCATCTGCGGCAGGAAGGTAACGGCCTCCATTTGGTGATAAATTTCACCGGCCCCGATGCGGGACCAATCCTTCAGATAGGGTGGTTGGCGATGAAAAGGGGCGTGGCTGGTTACCAGAATAAACTCGATAAACAGCGGTTGAGTCCGGCTTTGAATTTCTTGGCGGTAGATGTAATCAAGTACATATTGGTCCGGCATGGTGGACCATCCATACATAGGCCCCTTATAATCGAAATTCCAGGCGTAGTATTTTTTGCGGTAGCCAAAAAAGTCCCCCTGCGGCCAGGGCCATTGCGTCCCCGGCATGGCGCTGATGGTTCGGTAGCCCGCTTGGTTGAAATAATGTGCGATTGTTTTGGCTTGCGAGGTGATCATCAGATTATAGTGCATATGGCTGCTGAGTTTAACTCCCCCGGCCAGGGTCGCATGGGCCAACCAGGAGGTGCCGCCGTAGGTGGGAGAACTGAAAAAGGTTGAACAAACTAAAAATTCCCGGGAGTTGAGGTTTCTTTCAATGGCATTCAGCACGGGTTCAATTTTTGGGAAATGGCGCTGGTCCGCAAATATGGTATGCCCGTAAGACTCAACAAAAAAAATAAATACATTGGCACCGTGCAGTTTATCCAGTGATGAGGGGATTTGCCCACCTGTTTTCATGGTGTTTTCCATGACCCCCAGTTGGCGGGCACGATGGTCTTTAATATGAACCATAAAATTAAATTCCTCAACCACCCGAGGAAAGAAGCCCTTGGCAAGGAAGCTGCCGGGAAAGCGGATTAAGTTGTCCGGCAGATAGGACAGTACCACGAGGCTTGCAGCGACCAGCCCCAGCGCAACTCGGCGATTTCGATGGTATGCCAGGAAATTGTGGATGCTTTTAAACGACAGCCAGATACCTGCGCTGATGCCGGCTAGCAGAATCACCGCCAGAATTGAATAAAGAGTAAAGGTTTTCAGTGAAAAGGTGGTGTATAGAAGATGAATGAGGTCGGGGACAAATTGGGCATCCAGTAAGAGATTAAACGGGCGAAAAAAAAACATGGGCACCAGGATATCGCCGATACGGAAAAGGCGCAGAAATATTACAAACGCAGTCAACGGCAGGTAAAGCACGGGATGGAAACGCAACCCCAGGCAGGTTGCCGCCAATGGGATCATCATCATCCCCAATACTTCCGGAGAAACTTTTAACAATGTCAGCAGATGCAATTGCTGGGCCGGATATTTTATGTTCATCAGGACATTGAGAAAGGCCCAGGCCAGCAAAAATGCCAGGATGGGTTTAATTTTTTCAGATAGTGGGTAAGGAGACATTGGGAGATTTTTATATTAAGAATTGTCGATAATTCGTAATATAAAAACTAACATCTCTTGCTGTCAATACTCTTCAAAGACGCTTGGAGGGGTATTTTATGGCAGGCCAAAGCTTAAAATAGACCGGCGGCTTTCTTTTTAAAACCAAAGTGATGCTGCCTGATTCTATATATATGTCATTAAATTGATAGGTTAAGCCTTATGATACTCAAAAGCTATCTTATATTGCGAAATCCTTTTTAGTCGGCCCATATCCTCTATTTTAATCATACCTCAAAATCCAACCAATAACGGCTGCCAAGGTCCAAACCTAAAAGATTTTAGGTTTTCTCCAAAAATAGACAGACAAATTTAAGGTTGGCAGGACACCTACATAATAGAATCAGCTTTTTGGATGGATTCGATATAGGCACGACTTCTATAGCTGTAGGTAAGTCAAAATTGATTGCCTTATATAATGCAATATGCAGTCGGGCTCCTTGAGCACTTAAGGTGCAACGATGATGCCTGAGTTGATCAAAATTATAAGTACCGGTTGATTCGTTG
>CAMYLH010000272.1 GCA_947259065.1 uncultured Desulfobacterales bacterium | reverse complement strand
CCGGCCTGTAAGCCTATGAAGCCTACGGGCTGGCCTCCGGCTCGTAGCGGCACGATCCTACGCCTCGGAGAGAAGCGGGCTCGTAGGGATTTTAGCGCCTACGCCTCGGAGAGCGACGACCACAATTCGTCAATCGTAAATCGTCATTCGTCATTCGATATGCTGAGTTTCGCTGTTCGGCTTAGCGGAATCTCATACGAGGCCCTACTTGCATGATGAAGTTTCATACAAGGCCAGAAGGCGGAAGGGGGAATGAACAAAGCATAGGACGGAGAGCATAGTGCATCGCGTAAAGATAGAGGATTTTTAATTAAAAAGGCATTCCAACATGTACGCTGGAATGCCTTTATTTAAAAATAAACAGTAAGGGGTCTATTGGACCGTGACATTCACTGCCGCGGGACCCTTCTGGCCCTGCTCTATGTCAAAGGTTACTCGATCGCCCTCATACAGAGATTTGAAACCACTAGCATTGATTCCTGAGTGATGAACAAATACATCCGGGCCATCTTCTTGCTCAATGAAGCCGTAGCCCTTGCTGCTGTTGAACCATTTTACAATACCATCAGCCATAGTGACATCCTCCTTTCAAAAAATTCTCATAGTCCCATACTTCAGGTGCCGATATGACAGATGGATCTTTCCTTTAGAACGAAACCGTCCCGCCAATTAAGAACGGGCCTTTATTGATTACTTTAATAATAACATCATTTGGAGAAAAATCAAGGCAATTATTTGGGCTTTTTATCATAAATTCAACGTTGTAGACCTTTGAACCCTATGATATGAAGAGCCTGCCTGTGTTTGTCAGAAAATACGTGATTATTCAACAACGGTAACGATGTTAAAATTTTATGATAAACCTTCAATGCGCCACCGGCGGGCGATTGGTCGTGTTCTCCAGTAGGGAGGTGAATTGCGAGTGAACAGAAGGAAAGTACTGTTAATCCATCCGCCGGTGATCAGACCTTGTGAACCGCCGCCGGGTATAGCAAAACTGGCCGGGGCGCTGAAACGGCATGGTGTCGAATACAACATCATCGACGCCAATCTTGAAGGGCTCCGGTCGGTCTGTCAAAACTCGGTGGCTGTCCCTGATACCTGGACACGCAGGGCTGTCACCCGGGTCGAGAGAAATTTGGAGGCTTTGATACAACCAGCAGCATATCAAAACCTGGACCGTTACAAACAGGCCGTCCTCGAACTGAACCGGGTGTTGACGATGCAGGACCGCTACCGGAGCACCGAGGTGAGTCTTGCCAATTATCAAGACCAAAATCTTTCCCCCGTAAAGAGCAACGATCTGATTCGGGCATTGGAGTCTCCAGAAAAAAATCCGTTTTTCCCGTATTTTGAAAAACGGATGAGTGTGGTCTTGGAAAATGATCGCCCCGGGTTGGTCGGGTTTTCACTGAATTTTCTAAGTCAGGCCCTGTGCACTTTTGCCATGATTGGGGTATTGAGGCGGCTTGATCCGACCGTACGCATTATCCTGGGCGGCGGGCTGATCACTTCCTGGATGAGACAGCCGGGATGGAAAAATCCCTTCGAAGGTATCATCGACGAGCTGGTGGCCGGAGAGGGGGAGGGGGCCCTTTTATCTATGCTGGGGATTGAAGGCGCTGCCGGATTCAGTCTCTCCGATTTTGCTGGATTTTTACCGCTGCCGTATTTTTCTCCCGGATTCATATTGCCCTATAGCGCCTCCAGCGGCTGTTATTGGCGCCGCTGCGCCTTTTGCCCGGAACGCGCGGAGGCAAATCCCTACCGGCCAGTCACACCCGCTCGTGTCCTTTCACAACTCAAAACATTGATATGTTCTCTGCGGCCGGTCCTGGTGCATTTCACTGATAACGCCTTGAGTCCGGCATTGTTAAAAGCGCTATGCCGGGAACCCTGCGCTGCACCATGGTATGGTTTTGTTCGGATTACTCAGCATTTGGCGGATCCGGATTTTTGTAGGGCCTTAAAACGTTCCGGTTGTGTAATGCTGCAAATCGGCCTGGAGTCAGGTTCTCAGAAAGTGCTGGATGGTTTCTGCAAAGGCATTGATTTGAAGATTGCGCAAAAGGTGCTTGACAACCTGAAACATGCAGGGATCGCCGCTTATGTCTATCTGCTTTTCGGAACTCCCTGGGAATCTGAATCGGATGCGGCCAAGACGCTCGATTTCTCGGTTAAGAACAGCGGATCTATCACTTTTTTAAATCTGGCTATATTCAATCTGCCGGCTTTTGGTCCACAAACAGAGGCGCTGGATACGACGCCTCTGGACACGGGTGATTTGTTCCTTTACCGGCGCTTTGAGCATCCGACGGGATGGCATCGGCAGCATATCCGTAAGTTTTTGGAAAACAAGTTTAGGCGGCATCCAGCCATTGCCCCTATCATCCGCAACGACCCACCGGTGTTTACCTCCAGCCATGCCGCCTTTTTTACGCCTTCCCTGCTGTAAGACCCTGCGTCGATTACTACCCTGTCATTTGGCAAATTAGATGACCCAAGAATTTTCCGTGTTTTCTTAATTGATCTCAAAAAAAACACTTTGAAGCAATTTTCCCTCATCTGAAGTTATGTCCACTCTCCATTGGCCGATATAGCGCATGTCTGAAAGGTTTTTATAACTCCAGGTTCTCCACTTGGGAGATTTTATCTTTAATACGACATCGTTGACTATCTTTCCATTAAAGTAGTAGGTGTGTCGGATCGAAGAAGGAGGCTGCATGCATTCTATCATACTCCAGATGTAAACTTTCTCCGTTGACCATCGGAATGAATTATTAATCCCTGCAGGATTTTTATCTATTACATCACTCGTGGCGACCGCTTTTAAAACTCTGAGGTTATTTGCCGCTTGTGATGGCGCATCCTGAGTCCGGTATTCTGGGGCAACTCCCGCATACAAGTCTGCAGATCGTGCCGTACCCGAAGGCGATGTTTTTTTTGAATCTGTCAGAGCAGTGCGGCTATCGTTGCTGTTTGGCGGTATGGGCTGCGCATCATTAATTATAAGCTCTTTATTGAGTGTTGTTTGGGAGTGCATTTCATTTTCTTCTAATAAAAATGCCGGCAACGTCCCGTCAACCTCTTTATTTGAGGGTAAAAGAGCCAGGCTTTCTGCTTCTACTGCATCTTGATATGTGGGCTGTGATTCATCCTTGGTTTTTATCGGATTCAGATCGTTTTTCGATAAATCCGTCAAGTGAGAAGTGCTTTGGGCTTCCTGCTTCATTTTTGAAGCGGGAGCAGCCTGCATTTTGGAGTCCTGCGTGTCCTGCAATTGCGAAACAGGATGAGTTTGATTCTGAAAATAGAAATAAATCAATCCGAAAGCCAGAAGAATGAAGACAGCCATGCTCAGAATGAGCAGATTTTTTCTGCTGAGATTAAAGCGTGGCGATTTTTGTCTTTTTTTCTCTTGCGGCAGTTGCTCCTGGATTTCGTTTTCATCAGCATTGTTGATCTGCAAGGAGTCATACTGTTTAAGGATCTCATCTTCTTCTAACCCGATGAATGATGCATAAGATGCGATATATCCTTTAACGTATGGACCCCCCGGAATTTTATCAAATTCATCTTTTTCGAGGCAGTCAAGGTACCATTTCGATATTTTTGTGGAGCGGGCAACTTCACTCAATCGGATGTTTCTGGCTTCCCTTCCGCTCTTAAGATAATTACCTATGGTTTGCATTATTCAAGCTCCAGAGAATTATTCTTTAACAAACCCGAACAAGCCAGGTTTGAGAATTCTCTATATTACAACGCGCTTTCCTTATCCAGAATTTGAACACCGACCAAATAATGTCCCTTGTAGCGACCTTTATCGACTCTGGTAATATGAACGATTTCTGTTTGGAAATCGCCGTTGTGATCAAATTCAAGTTCCGAAGAAAAGTTTATTTTTAAAGTTTGTCCAACTTTCAGGTAATTCAGCATAAAGGAATCTTCTTTTACCAGGATGCTGGCACCATTTTCGGATGTATCTTTCAATTTGAATTGATATAGCGGTACACCAACCAATTTTATGGATGCACCATGAAATCCTTTGGGAGCATCTCTGGATTCTGATCTCTTATCCTTAGAACTATCCTTTGTGACAGCTCGCGCCATAATTTACCTTTCCATTTAAGTTTGTGATTCAGTGAAATGAACTAAATTCGTGATAAAAAGTCAAGAATTATAAATCAAATTATTGGGTTTAAGTATCATTATGCATTTTTAGCCATTGATGTCAATTTTCTAACCTGGGGAATATATTACACCAATTATATCATATTTTTTAAAGAGTGTTTTAAAAATTTCTCCGCCGAATGAATTCTGAAATACAACGCACAGTTTTATTAAAACACGGGCGCAGCGGATTTCACGCTTTTTCTAGGATGTGCCAATCAAGAGGATACCCACACCAGGTAAATGCCGGTTTCTAAAGCAGTGACCGGGAACCGAGCGGGCAGCAAAGAAAGAAGCTGTGTCGCAGGTGCTTGCGCAAG
>CAMYLH010000271.1 GCA_947259065.1 uncultured Desulfobacterales bacterium | reverse complement strand
GATATTTTCCATACTCTTGCAGCAGCAGGCCGGCCACCCGAGGACGTGTTGATCGACAGTTCTGCGGTCAAGACCCATCGCTGTGCCAGCGGTGGAAAAAAGGGGAAGTAGGCAATACAGGGTGTTGGTTTCTATGAGACACGGGAGTATTTACACCCGAAGACAGCTGTTTATCAGGACTGGCTTGTTTTCAGGGACCGGAGATCAGCAGACGATTTTCTCGTTTTGTTTCCACAGTTTGGCTAATGACGATAATGATGGCCCAGAGCCAGAGCCAGAGTCGGCTGTGGCTTAACTGCATCGGCTGGTGTTCAGGTGCCGTTTCAGGTTTTTGTTTAAACCTGCACACCCCACATATCAACACCATCAGTGCATCGTTGGCCTCGGTCTGTATCTGTCTGGCCAAAAAGAAAAAGGCACCCTCAGTTGTGAGGATGCCTTTCTAGTCAATACCTATGGCCAGTGAGGTTCTGGCTGATCAATCACAACCTTCATATCTCATGCAGCCCCAGTAGTCGGGTCCACCATAACCCCAGTTGGCTGTGCACTGTCGACTTACATAAGCACACTGGCCACCCGATGCAGCAGCAGCACCGAGTCCTAAAGCAAGGCCCGGAATCCACCACTGATTAGCATACCAACGGCCACGGTAACGATAAGGATAGCCGGCACGACGGTATCCGTAGCCACGACCTCTGCGGACACCTCTACGTGCACCTCTACGTGCACCTCTACGTGCACCTCTACGTGCACCTCTACGTGCACCTCTACGGACTCTATTTTGCACCTGCTCTACAGGTAGTTCAACAACGTTGCCTTGTATTTGGAAATATATCGGCACTTGTGAAACCACGGCAGCAGAAGCAGGAGTGACTGGTGCCATCAAAGCCAATCCACTTACTGCCAATGCAGTCATTGCCAAAATTGGTTTGAATATCTCTCTCATCTGAAATCCTTCTAAAATTCCATTGTGCCCTCTCTCAGACAACTAAACACAATCGAGAGTTCATAGCTTTGATTTCAATCAACTTTGTGCTCAAGGTAGGTCATTCTGTCATAGCAAGGCTTTCACCACGACATATGGCTCGATTGAGTGGAAGGTGGTTAAACCGACTTGACGGACTCACGATCTGGTTCTTGTGACCTCACGTCTTTATCATTACGTAACGACATGCTATGGTGATTGTGAGGTGCAGCATGTCTCGTCTGAGTTATCTGCAAGGCCATGAAGTGGCCGTCCAGTCGATTTCTGAGGAGTTGGATTACCTGAAACGGTATTTGGCTTCAGGTGGCAAAATTGACTCTCCTGATATGCAAGATTTGTCGAAATGCCTCGAACGGTTGCAGAAAATCATAGATGGTTATCAGGAGCAGGCACCAGAGGCATGGCAGGATGATCAAGAGCCATTGCCTGCATGGTTGCAACCGAGACAGCCTAAACCCCGTTCAGAAGATGATGAGGAAGCTGGGTCAGAATCGGCTTTAGCCTGACTTCATATCAATCTATCCACATGAGGGTGCTCGTCATCTGACCAAGAGATTGACTCGAAATGGTTCATGTCACCTAATGCTGTCAGGACGGCATGTGATTCAGCTGATTGGCTGTAGATTTGCTCCTAAGTCTTGCCCGTTGGTTTCATTGTTACCCCGGTGTCGTATCACGTGTCGTCCTTTTAAGACTTCTTGATCCAGAATCATCCTCGATCACATGTATTGAACAACTCCTCACCCAGCCCGTTTTTTGCCAAGACCGATAACCTTAGCCAGCTTTGACCGTCTATCAGCATATTCAGCAGCTACTAAGGAATAGTCAGAAGGCAGGTTGTACCTATCCCGATATTCGGCAGGAGAAAGCCCGTGCCTGGTGTTGATGTGTCTCTTCAAAGTTTTCTGCTTTGCACCACAGGCAAGGCAAATGAGGTGATCTGGTTTAATTGAAGCACGAACTGACACAACCGGTTCATATTCCTGTTTGGCAGGTTGACCTTCCCCGGCTTCAGCATCAACCAAGGCACTGTCAACTTAACGAACGTCAGGCACACTGATTTTGTAAGCGATATACTCAAGCTCGGTCGATACGATACCAAACCACCTGAGAAGTACGTTCCGTCCGAAACCATGCATGTAGACGTGAGGTTTTGACGCTGGCGACTACTGCTCTGCTTCAGTATCGAGTGTCTGAAGATATGTGAGCAGGTCGATCAATCGCGATTGCGGCAAGAACCGCAGCGAAAGCATGTCAGCAGTTGGTACGCCGTTTCTGATCTTGTGAAGCGCTTGAGCTGGTCTGTTTATTGCTACCCACCCTAGTGCTGGTTTGTCACCGGGTTCTCCTTGAATGTAGGCCTTGCCATCTTTTTGGTGGCACGACACACAAGCACCCTCAAAGATGTCCTTGCCACGCTCTGCCGAACCCGTTGCCTTTCCGTCAGAAAGGGCTTCTCTAATATCGTGCTGACCAACGCTTATAAACACGGACAACGCCTCAACCTGTTTCGGCTCCAATACCTCGGTGATTTTACGATGCCTCCCTGATTTGAGAGCCGCAGCGATTTCTTGAACAGGTTTTCCAACGCTATCGCGCAGACTGACAAATAGCGGTGATGATGCCCGTTGACTCAAATGACCATCGGCCCCGCTATAGTCCCAGCCGTGGCATGACACGCATCTCCATGTCTCAGAAGAACTGACATCTATCTCCGTAGGATAATCTGGATAGCGCTCCGAAGGCGGCTTTCTTTCGCTTTGAAGCCAGTGATTGTCATAGAACTTTCCACCAAGACTAATCAGTGACTGCGTGCCAAGGTATTCGTCATCAGCAGCTGCAGCGGTTGTGAACAGCAAAAATGTGCTAACAAAAAGGGCTATGTATTTCACCAACGTCTCCAGCCATAGAGGTAGAGTTCACATGAACTGTCCGAGACGAATGTTACCCACTTTGAAGCACCCGGTAAACAGACGCTCTCCCAATCCCAAGCGTCTTTGCTATTTCTGAGGCACCTAGGTACGTTTGTTAAGCAGCTGAAAGAAAACGTTGCAGGTCTTTGAAATTCACCCTCCTACACGTGCGATTTCACGTCGAACCTGCCTGTCAGGTACCTGACCACCTGAGAAGCCTGTTTCGCTCCACAGGTGGCCCTGAGAACATGATTACAGAGCTTGCGATGCCACCGAGGACAGATGGCAGGTGGATAGGCTCTGTAAGCTGCATTAAAGCATCACTGGCTCGAGTTCTGGCGTTTTGTGATCTGCTGGGTGACTATTGGCTGAGAGAGAAGCAATTGGACGCGCCAGTCAGACAGTCTTCGTCCACATACGCTATTCCCAACAGCATTATGATGGCCGCACCAAAGCAAACCAAGAACAGAATATCAAAAAAACCATCAAGCATCGGATGCACATGCTTACGGTGAAAATACAGTGCAATGCTCAAACTGACCAAGCCCACTGTGAGAAGAGCGACAACCATTGCGAGCCCAATCGTTAAGGGAGTCATTGTCTCGCTTCCTGCGTTACTTCGTACAACATCAGCAGCTATATCAGGTTTCCCGTTTTATGTGGTGCCGGTCCATGATGCGGTCGCCTGCACACCCGATTTCAAACCAAACCTGTCCGTCTGGTAGCTGACCACCTGAGAAGTCAGTTCCGTCCGAAACCATGCAGGTGGACGTTAGGCCTGAAGCTTGTGAAGGTGTGGGTCACTTTTAAGTGCCCATTCCCGATCCGCGGTGCGACCGTACAGAGTGTTTAAGGTGTCGCGGGCACATTGCCAGTCTCGCGGGACTTCCGGGCTTCCTTGACCAGACCATAGTATGCCGACGTGTCTTTGACTGAGCTGCGCGATGCAGGGGGATGGTGGAAAAGTTTTTCCAAATAGGGGCAAGTTGTTTCCGTTTCGTAAAAACAAAAAGAATACAAAAGTAAAACAGGGATGGAACGGTGCTGTGGGCAAGGCGTCCTACACAGTTTATTGCTGATCGAACCTGCTTGTCTGGGACCTGACCACCTGTGAACTGGGTTCCGTCCGAAACCTTGCGTGTAGACGTGAGGTTATGGGGCTGGCGGTGCCATCAGACCATTATGCAAGACCCTCCGCGGTCAGGCGACGGAGCGTTGTAGGGCTTCTGCAGGTAGATGGTAGCCAAAGCAATCAAAACCCTCGTTGGTGGCGTGACCGGTGAGCGGGAGAAGGCCAAATGAGCTGGGCAGGCGGATTTCGGAGTTGAGCAATTGGCGAAAAAAGTGCAATTCTCCCATGATATGGGGAACCCATCTCTATAAGAACACGTACTCTCTGAAGACCTAGTTTGGAGAACTGAAAATGCGCTTTAGTTTCTTGTTGGCCTCAGCTCTGGTTTTTTCTACTCCTGCGGTGGCTGATATTGTTGTGCGCTTCGACGAAAGTGCGCCCAAAGACCGCTTCACAATCACGAATACCGGCAACTGCGCCTTACCACTGACATCGGTAACCATCGATTTGACTGGTTCTGCG
>CAMYLH010000270.1 GCA_947259065.1 uncultured Desulfobacterales bacterium | reverse complement strand
GAAGTCCTGAAACGTTACAGCGCCTGGATGGCGAAGTAAAATCAGGGTAATTGATATTAGAGAGGGTGGGTTAGGGTTTAGACCCGCCCTTTCTGCTCCATTTAGTTCTTATTTGGCATGCAGAATCAGACAACACCGATAACGACAGCCGACGGAATTCCTTTGAAGGTCAGCCTTCAACGGGCCGAGAGAAAGAACAAGATCCGCTCTTTTTTGTTTGTCGTCCCCACCTTGTGTTTTATTTTATTCGCTTTTCTCATCCCGATATTTGACATGTTAATCCTCAGCATCCATGCCCCGGAAGTTGTCGATTTATTGCCCAAGACCGTCAAGGCCTTAGAAAGTTGGGATGAAACCACCGGCATCCCAAATGAAGCTGCTTTTGCCGCTCTGGCAGAAGAATTAAAGTTGCTGAGAAAAGACAGGACTCTCGGTCAGGTTACCCTGCGATTAAACTACGAAAAAACCGGTATGCGCAGCCTGCTCAACAAAACAGCCCGTAAAATAAGCAGATTAAAAGCAGGGCCATTCAAGGACAAAATGATCGCCATGGATAATAATTGGGGGAACCGCGAAACCTGGGTGATTATCAAACGGATGGGCAAACGCTTCACCTCCACCCATTACCTGGCGGCATTTGATTTAAAATATAATTTAAACGGGACTATCGTATCCCAGCCGCAAGTTCAGCAAATCCACAAACAGATGTGGTTGCGGACCCTGTGGGTCAGTCTGGCCGTGACGGCATTGTGCCTGCTTTTAGGCTACCCGGTGTCTTACCTGCTGTCCACGCTGCCGGTTCGGATCAGCAATCTTCTGCTGATCTGTGTATTGCTGCCCTTCTGGACCTCCCTGCTGGTGCGGTTGACCAGCTGGATTGTTCTTTTACAGAAACAGGGAGTTCTTAACGATATTTTTGTCTGGCTCGGGTTTGTCGCCGATGAACAGCGGGTGCGGATGGTGTACAATATGACGGGTACCCTGGTGGCCATGACGCATATTTTATTGCCGTTTATGATATTGCCGCTTTACAGTGTCATGAAAACCATCTCACCCTATTACGTTAAGGCGGCGCGCTCGCTGGGGGCCAATCCATTTCGGGCGTTCCGACAAATTTATCTGCCCCTGACCATTCCGGGCATCGGTGCCGGCGGCCTTCTGGTGTTCATCCTAGGCATAGGCTATTATATTACCCCGGCCCTGGTGGGCGGTGCATCCGGTCAGTTAATCGGCAATTTTATTGCGCTGCACATGAGTAAGACGCTGAACTGGGGTTTAGCCGCCGCCATGGGTACGATCCTGCTGGGGGGAGTCTTGGTTATCTATTGGCTTTATAATCGCATCGTCGGTATCGAGAACATGAAACTGGGGTAGAAAAATTAGTTGATTTGTTAAATGGTTGAATTGTTGATAGGTTGATTGGTTGCTAATGTCGGAATTAAGACATTAAATACGGATTATTAAAATGCCCTTACCTGCATATGCCGGTCGGCTTGAAAAAACTTGGTACTATACTTTCAGAATTCTCTGTGGGCTGATATTATTTTTTCTGATCGCGCCGATTGTGGTTCTGATTCCCCTTTCATTCAACGCCGAACCGTATTTTACCTTCACCCAGGAGATGTTGACGCTCAAGTCAAGTGCCTTTTCCACCCGATGGTATCAGGACATTATCAACAATCCGCAATGGATTCATTCCATTAAAAACAGCGTTATTATCGGCTTTTTTGCAACTATATTTGCAACCTTTTTCGGAACGCTGGCGGCCTGGGGTTTAAGCCGCCCGCAGACGCCGTTTCGGGTTCCCTTAATGGGGCTTCTTATATCCCCGATGATTGTACCCTTAATTATTACGGCCGCCGGCATGTTTTTCTTCTATTCAAAAGTCGGATTAGCTCAAACCTATCCGGGTCTCATCATGGCACACACCGCTTTGGGCATTCCTTTTGTAATTATCACGGTGACCGCCACCTTGATGGGATTTGACCATGATCTGATCCGGGCTTCGGCCAGCCTGGGCGCCCATCCGATAACCACCTTTCGCAAAGTCGTAATGCCCCTGATACTGCCGGGCGTCATCTCCGGCGCCCTTTTCGCGCTGATGACTTCTTTTGATGAAATTGTGGTAGTCTTGTTTCTTTCCGGTTTTGAGCAGCGCACCATTCCGCGTCAAATGTGGGTGGGAATCCGGGAACAAATCAGTCCAACCATCCTGGCCGTAGCGACGATCCTCATTACCGTGGCGATTGCCCTGTTGACAACGGTTGAATTGTTAAGGCGCCGCTCGGAGCGCTTGCGGGGGATAAGACCCACTTAGTGTCGTATCCGGCAAATATCTGCGAAGACAGTCTGTGATATATATAAAATACGGCGCCTGAATTAGGATCGATGGTCAAGGTAGGTAATCGAGTGCCCGACAATCTTCAGATGTCCATCCAACATTGATTTTTTCACCTTTCCCTATTTTTATTCGGCCGGCGGCATTGGGTACCTTGACGATGAAGTCATCGTTGCCGCACACATTGATGCGGGTCCGCAAATGGTCGCCCAGATAAATCAATTCTCGGACAGTGCCTTCAAAGATATTTTCAAGATTTCCCGCAGCCGGATTGAGGGTCACTCTTTCGGGGCGCAGGGATAGGGTGGTTCGAGCGCCGGTCTTGTCGACATTGACTTTCAGCGCCTTAACGATCTCGCCACTGTCAACTTTAACCGTGCAGCGATCTTCGGCCAGTTCCAGTACCTCACCGGAAATTTTGTTGTTTTCACCGATAAACTGTGCCACAAAGGCATTTTCAGGTTCTTCGTACAGAACATCGGGGGTCGAGAGCTGCTGGATGACGCCGTCATCAAATACGGCAACTCTATTGGACATGGTCATGGCTTCACTCTGATCATGGGTGACATAAACTACGGTGACATTCAATTCATCATGAATATGCTTGATCTCGTACTGCATCTGCTCGCGCAGGTTCTTGTCGAGCGCACCCAGCGGTTCATCCATCAGCACCAGGCTCGGTTCGAAGACCAGGGCCCGCGCCAATGCCACCCGCTGCTGCTGCCCACCGGATAGCTGGGCCGGGAACCGTGCCCCGAAGCCCCCAAGCTCGACCATTTCAAGCGCCCTGATGACCCTTTCTTTAATCTCGCGCTTCGGTCGCTTCCTGACCTCGAGCGGATACGACAAGTTTTCGCGGACCGTCATGTGGGGAAATAGGGCATAATTCTGAAAAACCATGCCAATATTTCGTTTGTGGGGCGGAATATTGCCGATCGGCTGTTCACCCAGGTAGATCTCCCCATGGGTCGGGGTTTCAAAACCGGCCAGCATCATCAGGGTTGTGGTTTTGCCGGACCCCGAAGGTCCCAGCATGGTAAGAAATTCACCCTTTGCAATATCAAGGTTAAGGTTTTTGATAACCAGTGTTTCGCCATCGAAACTTTTTTCGATTTCTTTGAATCGGACGAATGCTTTGCCGTTATTGACCTCGGTCACAGCCATGGAGACGGCTCCTTTTCACAAGACAGGCAGTGACGCGTAACATCGGCATTAATGCTTGTCTTTGGCTTTTTTTCATACTAATAAGGGATAGCTTGTCATTGGCTCTGGACAGCCTTTGATTCATAGGATTAAAGAAGTTACCCCCGTGTGTCAAGCTTAAAATCGGTGTGCTTCTGCCAATCCGGTTATTTCCGCTATTTCACCGATCATGCTGTTGTGGCCCAGCACTTTGACCCAGCCGCCGAGTTTCAACAAGCGATCCTGTAAATCCATCAGCGCCGATATCGACATGCTGTCAATTGTTTGCACAGCGGAAAAATCGATGATCAGCTTAAAGTCGCCCGATTCGACACAGCCATCAACAGCCAGCAGCAGATCCTGTAGTGCTTCATTACCTACCAGGGAAAACCCGGGTGTTACATGCGTGGCAACGCCAATGCGGACACAATTGACTGAAGACGCAGAATTTTCAGCCGTCTGGCTCATGCGCTTAGTTCGTCAGGCTCATTCTGGAGGCGTTCGGTAACATTTTCGAGCGGCTCGGGTTTTCCAATATAAAATCCCTGCACAAAATCGACGTCGATGCCACGAAGTATCTCGATCGTTTCTACGTCGCCAACGAACTCCGCGACGGTCGACAATTTCATGGTTTTCGCGATTTGGCAGATAGCAGTAACCATTGAACGGGATATCGCATCGCTCGTAATCTCCCGTATAAAACTGCCATCGATTTTCAAGTAGTCGACTGGCAGGTGCTTCAGGTAGCCGAATGAACTTAGCCCGGCCCCGAAGTCATCCAGGGAAAAACTGCAGCCGAACTGACGCAAACCTGCCATAAAATCGGTGGCTTCATCGATATTCGATATCGCTGCGGTCTCGGTGATTTCGAAACAGACGTTCGCCGGCGGCAAACCCATTTGCCTAATCTCATCGGTCACAAATGTCAGAAATCCAGGATTAGTCAGGGACTGGCCCGACAGGTTTATGCAAAAG
>CAMYLH010000269.1 GCA_947259065.1 uncultured Desulfobacterales bacterium | reverse complement strand
GGTGGTGCTATTGTTAGGTTCGCCGATATAGGCGAGTTCAATGTCACAATTTTTTAAGAATTTACGGGACCTGAGCGCCGAGCAGACTACCGGGATGCGTCTTGAGAATCCGAGCTCCTTGTGAATATCGCCGGCCAGTATGGACAAGGTTTTTTTACCCGCTTTTTTAGCAGGATCGATGTATTTTCTTTTTATATGATCCCGTACCCGGTCTGAAGGACGCAATAACTGTTTTTCGTCAATTTTCAGATACTTTTTGTTCAGTTTGTAGTATCCTTTACCCAGGTAAAAAAAATAATCCTTTTGATTAGGGTAATGCCGATGGGAAGGGTGATTGGGCGCAGCTGATATTACCTGCGCTGCGAATGTGTTTCTTTTTAACCTTGGATGATTCAAGCGAGAAAGATGGAAAAGCTTCGCACCGGTAAACCTGTTTTGACCGGAATCAACAACATACTTTTTGGACGTCTGTAAAATGATATCATGGATCGTCATTTTTTCGGAATTGGACGAAGCTCTGCGATCTTGTGATTTCAAGCGGACTGGCAAGGAAACGACAGCCGGCATCAGATCAACATTTTTTATATTGATACTCGCTTTATCTTCCATCAGAGTGAGCGACAGGTTAATGGTAATTGAAAAATCTAGCTCTTCCATGGATGTCTCCTTTTTTTGTTTAGGTAACCTATTACTTACTACAGGTAATATTACCTGTCAAATTTAATATCTTTTATGCGTGCAAGGAATTTCTTGTCGAACTGTCCTTGAAAATGATGCCGAAAGGATAGAGGGAATGCAGCGTTTTGAAATTCTGACCAAAACTCAGGTTGAGAAGATTCATGAAACCACTTTGCGTATCATGGAACAAGTCGGATTGGACTTTGGCCATCCGCCGGCCGTGGAAGTGCTAAAAAAAGGAGGCGCTAAAGTCGACGGTCAGCGTGTCTTCTTCACTCCCGGACTCGTAATGAAGCAAATCAAAAAAGCACCCGCCGAATTCACCCTTAATGCCCGCAATCCGGAACACAATGTGTTAATTGGCGGCCGCAACACTGTTTTTGCGCCCGGTTACGGCGCTCCGTTTGTCACTGATCTAGAATATGGCCGGCGCAAGGCCACATTGAAAGACTTTGAAAACTTTGTCAAATTAACCGGTGCCAGTCCCAACCAGGATCTTTTAAGCGGCACGGTTGTCGAACCCACCGATATTTCCCCCGGGATTCGCCACGCCCGGATGCTGTATGCCTCCGTAAAATATTCCGATAAATGCTTCATGGGCAGCACGATGGGAGCCCGGGCCGCCAGTGAATGCTTTCAAATGGCTGCCATCATCTTCGGTAGTCAGGCTGAATTCGCGTCACGCCCTGTCATTTTCGGCATAGCAGGGGCGCTGACCCCTCTGAAATACGACGCCAGGATGCTGGAGGCAATTATGGAATATGCTGCTGCCGCCCAACCGTTGGTGGTATCGTCATTGGCCATCGCCGGGGCCACGGGACCGGTTACGCTGGCCGGCAATCTGGCTCTTCAAAACGCCGAGGTTTTGGCCGGAATTGTACTGGCGCAGCTGGTACGCGAAGGCACGCCCGTAATATTCGGCGGTGTATCTACCAACGCCGAGATGCGCAACGGCACGCTGAGTATCGGTTCGCCTGAAATGGCGATCAATACTGCGGCAACAGCCCAGCTGGCCCGATATTACAAATTGCCGGTACGAAGCGGCGGGGCGGTTTGCGATGCCAAATCGCTTGATACCCAGGCTCCCTATGAGTCCATGATGAGCCTCTTAATGGCCCGGCTCAGCGGTATCAATTTTATCCTGCACAGTGCCGGGATTCTAGAGTCTTACAACTGCATGTCCTATGAGAAATTTATCATCGATGATGAAATGTGCGGTATGGTGAAAAGGATCAAAAGGGGCTATGATGTCAAACCGGATACCCTGGCGTTTGATATTATCAAGGATGTGGGACCCGGTGGTCATTTTCTTGACAAAGATCATACCTTAGAGCATTTTAGAACCGAATTATATCAACCGCAGCTATCCAATCGGGATGATTTTTTCTCCTGGCAGGAGAGCGGATCCCCCCAGAACATAGAAACAGCCCACAAGAAGTACAAGGAAATTCTGGAAACCTATGAAGCACCGGAACTCCCGGCGGATGTCGATAAAGATTTGCTGAAATTCATAGAAAAGCTAAACGAATGATAATATCAGATCAGTTAATTACGCTAATTGACTCAGAAGACATTTGGGTCTCGCTTTCTCACAAGCAAGTCAACCCGTAAAAAAAGCAATCACTATTTCCTTACATCATTTTGCATCATTCATATGCTAATCTAAAAATTTTTTGCAATAATCCGAATTGTGACAGACGTGCCTATCCTGAATTAAAGGAAATAAGCAGATTGCATAACAAAATATACACGGGTTATGATTTTTTTTTGACCAGTTAGCCACCCCAATATATAGTGGTACCGCCTACTGATAGTGAAATGAAGGATATGATTTGTATATCGAAATAAATACCTAACAACCAAAACTTCAATTCAGACTGCATTTTATTAAAAATGCGAATGTTTGCTTTCTGCTATAAATCTGTAATTTAAACAATAGGTTAAATGTTACGATATCCATTTCATATCGCAATTCTATTAGCTTTTCAATCCCGGCTGAATCGACTTTAAATATTGAAATATTGATACCGGTGGTCGGGGATGATCCTGATATCCAATACTATTGACCCACCTCCCAAGGGAATTGGATTAATCCTTGATAAATTATCTCCACCCTCACGCCTCTCTTCTTCCCAACCTTCGACATCAACTTTGAACCGTTTTGCACCCATCCAAAAGCATCTCTCAGGTTAGAACAGCAATTCCCTTACGCATGTATTACATTTGAAATCAGTAGACGAGATTTTGAAAATTCCCTCCTTACGCGTATAATAGAATTGTAAACTGTAGATAACTCTTTAGAATTCTTTGACAATTTTCAACCAATTCTTTATAATGATGTTTTAATAACCATTTCAGGAGGCTCTCTATATGAACAAACTGGATCTAACCGTCGCCCTAAAAAATGAAACCGAACTAACCAAATCCGAAGCTGCTGCAGTTGTTGACCTGTTTTTTAATGAAATGGCCAATTCACTTGCAAGGGGTGACCGGGTTGAAATTCGTGGTCTTTGTTCTTTTTATGTCAAGAAATACAAAGCGTATGCCGGGAGGAATCCGAGAACTGGGGAACCGGCCAGGGTGAAACCCAAAAAGCTGCCGTTCTTCAAATGCGGGAAAGAATTGAAAGAACGGGTGAATTTTTGATTAAAAGATTTTCCTTTGATTTTGCCAAGAGTGATGGTAAACAAACATCGATTAGAGCGCATAATAGAAGCGCGGTAATTTTTCCAGATTGTCACTCAACAATCTCCAGAACATACCTTTTCCGGACTTTGCCAGCAGCTGCACTCAATATGATCCGGATAGCATCAGCATGTCTGCCCCTTTTTCCAATCACCTTTCCCATATCACTCTTGGCAACACTGAGTTCCAAAACTACGGTGTGGCCAGCTTCAATTTCAGTAACCATAACCTGATCCGGTTGATCAACCAAGGCTTTTACAATATCAGATATCAGATCCTTCATCGTGCCGTTCCCCCTTTCCGTTCCCAATTAACTGCCCCAAAATCAATCTATAATGAACTGTATTCGGCATGCAATAATAAAATGCCTTGAGATTTGCAACGGTGAATCGAATTTGCTCGGGAAAGCGATATTACAGAAATAAAAAAGGGGTGGTCCAAAAAGAACCACCCCAGATGGTGCTAAGTATCAGATCAGCTTAAAACAGGTCAAATTCAGCGGCACCGGACGGCATAATATTATAATGATGCAATATGTCAACCATTTATTTTCATTTTCTCCATCGCGCCCTTTCCAGCAACCCTTGAACCGTTGATAATCTTTTTGACTCCATTGGCAATATTTCGTAATCTCAGTATAGGTGGTTAACCCATTTAACTCTAATGAACAGATACAGGCCCAATAACGGATTACCCAACAATGTTAAAAAAGATAATTTCAGGTGGCCAAACCGGTGCGGACCGTGCGGCATTGGATGCTGCAATTGAACTAGGAATTCCGCACGGTGGTTGGCTTCCAAAAGGTCGGCTTGCTGAAGACGGTCCAATTTCAGACAAATACCAGCTCAAAGAAATGCCCACAGACAGCTATGAAGCAAGAACTGAACAAAACATAATTGATTCCGATGGCACCCTGATCATATCCCATGGTGAATTAACCGGTGGCTCTGCCTATACACGGAAAATGGCCATGAAGCATGGCAAACCGTGGTATCATGCCAATCTCAATAAGCTGCCAACATTTCAGGCTGCAATGATCATTGAAGATTGGATTTCAAAAAATGGTATTGAAACATTAAATGTAGCCGGGCCGAAGATTGGATTTCAAAAAATGGTATTGAAACATTAAATGTAGCCGGGCCTCGTCATTCAAAAGACCCTATAATCTACGGGCTAGTGACGGTCATACTGAAACTGGTTTGCACTTTAAAAACTCCTAAAATTATTCAATCGGAACCATCCCAAGATGTCCTTAACTTTAGACCTGACAAGTCAGAAATCGCAGATCTACCAAAAACAGTTGATGAAGCCGTAAATTTCTTGATCTCGAATTTGAGTCTCAAAGATAAATCAACGATTGCCAAAATGTCGGAGGACGACCTCGGTAATCTTCAGTTTTCACTTGGGCTGTATATTAGGAATCAGCTGCTTTATCCAAAAAATGATAAACTTCTTGAATCCTGTCGTCAGGAAGCCATGGATAAGTACTTACACTGGGATAAGGCTCCGAGGTTGATTATCAAAGATTTGTGGAAACGATTGAGGGGGAGCCATAAACTGAGGGTTGTGAAAGATTGAGTTGTCAGGTTAAATATTCGTGGTTAACAGACATTTTTTTCTTTGCGCAGATCTGATTCATCCCTACTTATTGTTGTAGACAGCACCCCGATTGGCTTTGTGATGCGGAAGGCTTCTAATGGTGAATCTTATACCTCAGTTGCCGAGAACACCTGAACGTCAAAACCTTCCTTGGTGTCACCCTCATTTCATCTCCGGTAGCTGGGTCTTTCCTCGCGGTATACAATTCTCGGGGATTTTAGATTTGTTTGGCCAATCTACAATTCAGCCCCAAACACGGCCGGACCCTACATATTGTCTTGTAATCTTTTTGAAATCTCTTGAGTTTTGGATTTGGATATGAAAACAAATATCGCTGGAATCGGTGCACCACCGAACTTTCATGTTTTATTAAGTTAGGTCAATCCACGAAGATATGGTAATAAAGTAAATTGGTGAACGTAAGGTCAGTTACCGATGGATTCCATTTTTAAGGAAAGGAGGGATTACAAATGTCTATCTTCTTAATGTTCGGGAAATATTCATCTGAGGCGATGAAGGACATCAGTCCCGATAGGACAGAGAAAGCCCGTGAAGTGATCCAAAAAAACGGCGGCAAGATAATATCAATGTATGCCGTCATGGGTGAACATGATCTTGTCTTTACAATCGATTTTCTTGATGCGGACAAAGCCATAGCCACCTCGGTCGCTTTATACAAATTGACCGGAATTCATTTCACAACTTCACCGGTAGTGGACGTGGAGCAGTTTGACAAACTCGTGGGAGAGGTAA
>CAMYLH010000268.1 GCA_947259065.1 uncultured Desulfobacterales bacterium | reverse complement strand
TTCGATGTTTACCAGTTTGACCCCATGATACTGATCAATATGTTTCATCTCCAATCCAGTGAAACCCTTAAAAATTTATCATCACCGCTGCTCGAAAACATCACGGAACTATCTCGCAATTCACTTGCCGTCCTGGCCGAAATATTTAAAGGTGATAGCGGTCAAGATCTTTTGGCCAGCCATCATCCCACCGCCATTGCCGATATTGTATGGTCACTATTCACCGGTGTTATTCTATGGGAAGAAAGCAAACGCATGATTGATAACGAAAAAGACTTCCTAAAGCAAACCCTCGATGTGGCTTTCGAAATATTTGCTCGCGGAATAGCCCGTTGACCCCAACATTTCCCTATCTGAAAGCTTTGCTCAGAAAGTTTGATTAATTCGGTTAAAACTGATAAAGTCAAAAACTTCATATTTCGCGGAAGATCAAACCTATCTGCCCAAATTCTTTAAATATTCAAGATCTTCAACCTATCGCTTTCGTGCCCTGGCATGGGCATTGAATTTTAGA
Organism: uncultured Desulfobacterales bacterium; assembly: GCA_947259065.1. Taxonomy (GTDB): domain Bacteria; phylum Desulfobacterota; class Desulfobacteria; order Desulfobacterales; family JAFDCJ01; genus JAFDCJ01. The sequence goes on along the minus strand of CAMYLH010000268.1, from coordinate 3,994 downwards.
TAAGGTATAAAGCCCATGGCCATTGAAAAGCTCTATGTCGATCAAAAGATTGCTGATTTTCCCCAGGTAAGTACCATCTCACAGCGCCTGAACCTGCCGTCCGAAATCGTTTCACACCCGCGGGAGGTTTACGACAGGGTTTCGGCCGGCAGCGACCCTGTTAAAAAGGGTAAAACAGTGCTATTTCTTACCTATAACAAGGGCGCATTCATCAAGAGTTGCCCGGGCACCCGTTCATATACATGCTGCGGTTATCAAATTCTGAACATCGGGACTTTCTGTCACATGGACTGCACTTACTGCATCCTACAGTCCTATTTTCATCCACCCGTCCTTCAGTATTTTGTCAATCATAATGATCTTTTTAAGGAACTGAAAGTGATTTTTGCTGGAAACAAAATACATCGACTGGGGACCGGTGAATTTACTGATAGTTTAATCTGGGAAATGTGGACTGATCTTTCAAATCAACTGGTTCCGGCTTTTGCAGCACAAAAATCGGCCGTTTTGGAACTGAAAACAAAAACGACGGCGATTGACAGCCTTGAACACCTGTCACACAATCGCAAAACCATCATATCCTGGTCGGTCAACACTCCCCGGATTATTGCAAGGGAAGAACGACAAACCGCATCTCTTTCAGCCAGGTTAAGCGCAGCAGCCAAATGTGAATCCTGGGGATATCCGCTGGCGTTCCACTTCGATCCTATTGTGATCTATGATGGCTGCGAAGCAGACTACGAATATGTTGTCAATCAGATATTCTCTAACGTTTCACCGGATAATATCGTCTGGATCAGCCTGGGTACATTTCGCTTTATGCCGGCACTCAAGACGCTTATTCAGAAACGTTTTCCTAACTCCAACATTATCTACGGGGAATTTATCACGGGCCTCGATGGGAAAAAGCGATATTTTAAGCCTCTAAGAATCGAGATATATCAAAAAATCATCGCCTGCATTCGCGCCCATGCGCCTCGCGCGTTGATATATTTTTGCATGGAAGATGATGAAGTTTGGCAGAAATCCCTTGGATATACGCCATCTGAGCGGGGTGGACTTTCAGAAATGCTGGATAAAGAGGCTGTCAGGCATTGCGATATGAGTTGACGATTTGATTGTGAACATTGAATAAACGGTTTATTCAATTTTCGATTCCAAAGGAGTTGTATGACGAGATATAAACACCTAGGCTTAATCTTGCCGGTTGTGTTCTTCCTTAGTGCAGCTGCCGGATATTCATCCGCACAGACGTGGCATACGGTAAAATGGGTGAACGACGGGGATACGATCGTATTGACCAATGGTTGGCGTGTGCGATACATCGGTATCGATGCTCCTGAAGTCGAACATGAAAATCAGAAAGCACAACCCTATGCCGATAAGGCCAGATCTTTTAATAAAAATCTGGTTTTGTCCCAAAAGATTAACCTCGAATTCGACGAGGAACGTCGCGATCGATACGGACGATTGCTGGCCTATATTTTTTTAGAGGATGGCTCCTTTTTAAACTCACGGATGCTGGAAAATGGGTTGGCTTATTATCTGTCCCGCAGACCCAACATGAAATACGAAAAACGTTTGATAAAAATACAACAGGAAGCAATGAAAATCAGAAAGGGACTGTGGCGTGACTGGAAAGAAGAGCAGGGCCGGTACATCGGAAATCAAAACTCCAGACGTTTTCACCTGGGCACATGCCCCCTCGCCCAAAAAATCAAATTGAAAAATAGAATAATTTTCTCCAAGAAATGGGATGCCTTTTATGCCGGCTATGCACCGGCGCGGAATTGCATCCATGAGTTTTGGAGTTATGAGTAATAGAATAAAAAAAATGCCTAAAGTTCTAATAGGTAAAATACCTTAAGCATTTTGAATTTTGAGCATTGTCGGCACATGTTTTCAGGCTTTGCTTTTATTTATCTCTTCCACGATTTTTTCTGCGATCTGGGCAGGCACTTCATCATAGTGAGAAAATTCCATGGTATACATCCCACGGCCGCCCGTCATGGATCTGAGATCCGGTGCATAGGTCAGGAATTCCGCCATCGGCACATTGGCCTTGATGACTTGATTCCTCCCGGCATTGTCCATTCCAAGAACTTTGCCGCGCCTGCTGTTGAGGTCACCCATAATGTCTCCCATAAAATCTTCCGGCGTTGTGATCGTCACACTCATGACCGGTTCCAGCAAAACGGGTTGCGCTTCTTGACAGGCCTTTTTGTAAGCCAGAGAACCTGCGACTTTGAATGCCATTTCAGATGAGTCGACGGCATGAAAAGATCCGTAATCAAGGGTTGCTTTGAAGTCGACACAGGGAAAGCCGGCCAGAACGCCTTTTTGAGAGGATTCGATGATGCCTTTTTCAACTGCGGGAATATATGTTTTGGGTATGGCGCCGCCGACGATGGCGTCGACAAACTCAAAACCCTGTCCTCGAGGCAGAGGTTCCATCTGGATCCAGCAGTCGCCATACTGACCATGCCCACCGGTTTGCTTTTTGTGTTTGCCCTGAACTCTGACCTTCTTTTTTATGGTTTCCCGATAAGGAACCTTCGGAGTTTTCAGTATGGCTTCGACGTTAAATTTTCTTTTAAGTTTGTCGATAGCGGTCTCGACATGAATCTGACCCAAACCGGATAAAAGGATTTCTTTTGTTTCGGAAATTCGATCCAATTTTAAGGCCGGATCCTCTTCCAGCAACTTGGACATTGAAATAAAAATCTTATCCTCATCTCCCTGAGATTTGGCTTCAATGGCAAACGAAATTAATGAGGGAAGGGGTTCGGAACATTTATAGACGATTTTTGCGGAATCATCACAAAGGGTGTCGCCGGTAACGGTTTCTTTAAGTTTTGCAACAGCAACGATGGAGCCGGGTCCGGCACCGGTTGCCGGTTTTTGTTCCTTGCCGGTGATGGTTAATAATTGATTGAATCGTTCCTTGGTTTCTTTGTTTGCGTTATAAAATGTGCCGTCCGTCCCGAGTGTTCCGGAAACCACTTTGAAAATAGTCAAACGCCCGGCATATGGATCTGCGATGGTTTTGACCACAAATCCGGAAAAAGGTGCCTGCGGGTCCGGCATTCGTTCAACCTCTTTTCCAATAGTAGGATCGACGCCGGTCTTCGCATTCCGATCAATGGGAGAGGGCAGGGTATCATTAATCAAATCCATGATAAGATCAATGCCGATATTGCGGGTGGCGGAGCCACACGTCACCGGAACAAATATGCGGGCCAGGGTACCTTTTCTCAGGGCTTCCGCCAATTCCTGCTGGGTGAGTTCTTCTCCCTCCAGATAGCGTTCAATCAACTCATCATCAGCCTCGGCGATGTTTTCAATCAGGTTTTCTCTCTCGTTTTCAACCGATTCCTGCATATCTGCCGGAATAACGATTTTCCGTGCTTTGCCATTTTCATCGTACTCAAAGGCTTGACCGCTGATCAAATCGACAACGCCTTTAAACTCGGCTTCAGTACCGATAGGAAGCTGAAGGATTATCGGTTTGGGCTTAAATATCTCACCGGCCTCTCGAAAGGCTTGCTGAAAGTCAGCTCTTTCTCTGTCTAGTTTATTGATAAAAATTACAAGTGGTTGGTTGAATTCTGCCGCAAACTCCCAGGCTTGTTCGGTTTGAACTTTTATCCCGTCTACTGCATCGATGACCACGACGACGCCATCGGCTGCTTGAAGACAACTTCGGGTATCAGAGAAAAAATTCTGATCACCGGGTGTGTCGATGAGGTTGATGGTGTTTTTTTTCCAGTTATATTGATGAAAACCGGAGCTGATGCTCGACGTTCTTTTGAGTTCTTCTGGCTCAAAATCCATGGCTGTGTTGCCGTCTTCGACGCGCCCCAGTCGTTTGATGGTTCCACTGTCATACAACATGGCTTCCGCAAGAGAAGTTTTCCCGGCTCCGGAATGGGCGACCAGAGCAATGTTTCTTAAGTTTTCTATTTTTTCGCTCATTTAAGCTCCTCTCTTTATT
>CAMYLH010000267.1 GCA_947259065.1 uncultured Desulfobacterales bacterium | reverse complement strand
ATGTCTTTGGAAGCGGCCTTATCGGCCTCACGGCCAAAGGTCATGGTCCCCATACACAAGCCGGATACCTGGATGCCGGTTTTTCCTAAAAAGCAGTATTCCATTTTAGGCTCCCTTCTGCTATATGTTCATTAAGATGTGCGAATTGCAGTCACGCTGAGGGTAATCGTTCACCGGTTCAGGCTAGGGCGGGCTTGAACCTCTGAACCTCTGAACCTGTGAACTTTTGAACCCGTGAACGTTTATAATGAGGGACATATATTTCAATTGGTTTAATGCATCAACAAAAAAATATTGAAAGATTTGCTGACATGTTCGATATTGTTGCCTTTGGAGAAGCCATGGTCCGGATGTCACCGCCGGATTTCAAGCGACTGGAGCAAACGACAACCCTTGATTTGCATATCGGTGGGGCTGAATTAAATGTGGCCGTCGGCGCCGGCCGTCTCGGTCTGAAATCTGCATGGGTATCCAAACTGCCCGACAATCCTCTGGGGAGAATGATCGCCAATAAGGCGCGTGAACTCGGGGTGGATATCTCGCAGGTCATCTGGCAAAATGAGGGCCGGGCCGGGCTGTATTTTCTCGAATTTGGCGCCTCCCCCCGATCCAGTTCCGTTTTATACGACGGTTCTCTACGACCGCGAAAATTCATCTTTCAGCCGAATCAAAGCCGGAGAATTCGATTGGCAAAATATCCTTAATGATACTAAATGCCTCCATTTAACCGGAATTACGCCGGCCCTCAGCGAATCGGCCAGCGAAGCAACCATGGAAGCTATCAAAGCGGCCAAAGCATGCGGCTGTAAGGTCAGCCTGGATTTGAATTACCGTGCCAAACTGTGGAGCCGGCAGCAAGCCGGTAAAACCCTGTCATCCATGATGGATTATGTCGATATTCTGATCACCACCAGGGGCGACACCCACACGATTTTTAATATATGCGCCGAAACTGACGAGGATTTGGCTGCGATTTTGCTGAAGCGGTATCCGATTGAGGTCGTGGCTGTCAGCTATCGAGAAGGAGATACAGTATGGCGGTGCGTCTGGAGCGCCCTCGCCCAGACCGCGAATAAAACATTCAAAACTGGAACCTATTCCATTGATATTGTCGATCAAGTCGGCCGGGGAGACTCATTTGCGGCCGGATTCCTATACGGCTATATCGCAACGGATGATGTGCAGAAGGGTTTGGATTACGGCGTTGCATTTGCGGCCCTGAAACATAGCTTTCCCGGAGACTTCAACTGGTGTACAAAAGAAGAAGTAGAAGCCCTGCTGGCGGGAACCAAGCCCGGAGTGAACCGCTAAAAAAACGCCCGCATAAAACAAGATACCTAGTATCTTTTCTTTGTGACTTGGTTTCTTAGTTGCGGTACTGCTGCAGGCCAGGCAGAAAAATACTTATCCTGGAATTAGCACCATTGCTAGAATCGGTCGTGAGGTTATAGATGTTAAAATTAAATCGTTCACTGTGCACTGAAAGTCAAATTTGCATGATCATCTGTTCGTGGACTCATTTTGGAGAAAATACTACCAAACGCTCGCGGATTTTTGTGGACGCAAAATGGCCTGAAATGCCAGCTGTAAACGTATGCTTGGCTTGTCCAAATCACGAATGCGTCACGGCCTGTCCGCATGATGCCTTGTCCTGGCAAAATTGGATTCAACTGGATGAAAATTGCTGTGATGGCTGCGGTGCATGTCTGGAAGCCTGTCCGGTAAACGGTTTTCATATGGATTCATCATCGGGTTTGCCCCTGATCTGCGACACCTGTGAAGGCCAATTTCAATGCGTACAATGGTGTCCCACAAAAGCCATCCGAATAAAGGAATAAATACCAATGAAAACCTGGCACGGATATACTGGCACAATATTGGATATGGACCTTACATCCGGAACCTTGTCGGAGACAGAACTGGATCAGCTGATAGATGAATACTACATCGTTCGCGGATGGGATGAGAGCGGCTTTCCCGAAAAAGATAAATTAGAAGAATTAGGTATAGATTCCAACTGAGAACCTAAAGTTATTTGTTATTGGTTATTGGTTTAAAAGAATGAGATCTCTATTTCATTTTGCGATATTGCCCTAACGGCTGCTGGATATATACGATCAATGACTCCAAAACAACGTGCCGCCGCCAAACACCAATAACGAGAAACGAATAACCGATAACTATTATCATTTTAGGAGGTCACTAAGATCATGTTTAAACCTGAAGGCGTCTATGTCGCCATGCTCACCCCTTTTGACGATGAGGGATCGATTAATGAGGCCGAATTAAGGCGAATCGTCGATTTTCAAATCAAAGGCGGTGTTGACGGCTTGTTTCCCATAAGCTCGGTGGGAGAATTTATCCATATGAGCCGGGAAGAAAAATTCCGCATGATGGAAATCATTGTCGATCAGAATGAGGGACGAATCCACATTACCCCGGGTGTCGGTTCCAGCAACCCTGCCGAATCAATTTGCTTGGCGCAAAAGGCCAAGGATCTTGGATGTGATGGGGTTGTCGTGGCGCCACCTTATTTTTATCCAATGTCCCAGGAAAACATCGAAACGTATTTTGAGACCATTGCCGATGGCGTCGATATACCCAACATTATTTACAACATTCCCCTGTTTACTCAGCCCCTATCCTACGATGTGGTCAAACGACTGTCCCGGCACAGGAACATCGTCGGCATGAAGGACAGCAGCGGCAGCATGGTCTATTTCATGCATTTTATCGATAAAATCAAAATCGCCGGTGAGGATATTCACATTTTGACGGGAAGAGAAGAGACCCTGTTTCCATGTCTTATGGTCGGTGGAAAAGGCTGTATGACGGCGACATCGGGGATTTTGCCGGAGACTATGGTAGACATCTATCAAGCCTGGAAGAAGGGGCAATACGAACAAGCACAGCAATTGCAGACCTCTATCCTGCTAATCCTGCGAACCATGTTTGCCCTGCCCTTTCCACTGGGATTTAAGCTGGCTATGGAAATGCGAGGATTCAAAATGGGGCCGCCGAAACAACCCCTGTCGGATGCCGAACGGTTCAAATATCGCAACATGAAAACCCGGATTGAAAAGATTATGAAGGGCATCCTGGAAAAAATCGAAAAAGATCAAAAATCAACCGCATGACCCGGGCAATTCGGCAAAGTCGAAGCAGTCATTTTAATCGAAAAGAGACGTTGACATTGTGATTTTATATGAAATTTCAGCGCCGTCCATGGGCACCGAATCGGCTGTGCCAAAAGACTGCGATCGAAACGGTGTCATTTGTTTTGCCCTTGTATTTCAGGAGAAGCCAGGCATTTTTTTAAGGCCCCAACGACTGTGGCATCAAACTGAGACCCTGTTCCTTTTTCGAGAATAGCAACGGCTTGGGAGACCGACATTGTATCGCATTCCAGGGATTTTCCGGTTTCATCGTGTTTGGGATAGTCACGCAGGGAGGTCAAGGCATCAAATACATCGGCAACGGATAGGATTTTAGCTTCCAATGGTAAATCGGAATCGGTTAACCCTTTTGGATAACCCGTTCCGTCGATTCTTTCATGATGAAGGGCTGAAATGGCCGGGACATTTCTCAGCATTTTAGGGAAATGGAACTTTTCCAAAATTGCTTTTGTCTTTGTAGGATGACTATTCATTTCCTCGCGTTCGGAATCATTGAATGGACCATTCTTTAACAGGATTTCATCAGAAATTCCGATTTTCCCGATATCGTGAAGGAGCGCAGCATACCTCAGGGTTTCGAGTCTATATCCATTTAAACCCAGTTCCTTTGCGATGCGCACGGATAATTCCGCAACTCTCTCAGAATGACCCGCTGTCAGGGTATGCTTCGCGTCAACAGTAGCTGACAATGTACGAATTGCACTGTCGAAGGATATGCGCAATTCTTCATGGAGAAGGGAATTCTTGATGAACTGCGCCGTATGCCTTGCTATATTCATGATGAGAAGTAGATCTTTTTCGGTGAAGGCACCGACTTTTTTCGATGATTCAATAACGATGACGCCCAGGAATTCATTCCCCTGAAGAATCGGAGCTACGATGGTAGAACGTATTCCGCTAAATATAATCGATTCTGCCGTATTGAAACGATCATCGGTGAGAATATCAGATGAGATGACCCCTTCTCTTTTATGAATGACATGTTTGATAAGAGTGGTTGATAAAAAGATTTTCTTCCCCTTTGTTATATTCCGATGCGCTCGGGCCTTTAGTTTCCCCTTTTTGTTGACAAGTAGAATAATTCCTTGATCGAATTTAAGAAATTCGAAAGTGCGGTCCAGAATCCGGTTTAGGACTGAATCAATTTCTATTTCGGCGCCGATATCCCGCTGTAGCTCATAGGTGATACGAAGTTTCTCATAGTCTTCCCGCAGCACACCATCAGTGGGAATCTCCTTTTCGGGAAGAAATTTAGTATCAACTTGTGTGATATGTTGAGTTTGAGTCATGCTCGCGGCATCATTTGTGTTCATCGGGGAAGATTTCATCAGCCTGATTCCTAAAATTAATGCACGGTTTCCTTTGTCTGTTCATAACAATTGGCGCAGAGGCCGCAATCGTATCGTTAACGTTATACAGGCCATGTCATGAATAGGCATGAAGGTTGCCAATCCTGGTGGCCATGTCCGTGAGTTGAGCCGAGAGGTGCTCCGCTAAAGAGGCGGCATCGGCAACGTCTTTCAAATCGATATCGGCGACCACACCCGCGACCTTAATCTCCAGAGCAATCCCATCGACCTCGATGGGATTTAGATGTAGGAGTTTCATTGCTCTGCTCAGCGCTACTTTCGCTTGCCCCCGGTGTGTCATGGGCAGAAGAACAATAAAATGATTTTTACGCAGTTCGCCTATAATATCCGGGGTTCTGAAGACCTCTGCCAATTTGCGCAACAGGGCATCGATCACATCCTGTGTTTTGATCTGCCCGGGTTGGGACTTATTTTTTGCTTTCGCTTTAACAAGGGTGAAGCCAAGCGCAGAAAGCGTCGTTTCATAGCGCTTTGCTCTTGCAATCTCCTTATCGACAAAAATCATCAACATCTGATCCCGCATCACCCCAGCCGATAGCGCTTTCTCGTCATTTTCGGATTTTCTCAATTGTTCCTGTTTCACAATTTCCGGGTAAATCT
>CAMYLH010000266.1 GCA_947259065.1 uncultured Desulfobacterales bacterium | reverse complement strand
AGATATGGTGTTGTCGAATGGAATACTGGAATGCTGGAAAGCTGAGTAAAGTGTTAAAAATCCTACCCCAAAGTTCCATTATTCCACAATTCCAATTCCCCAACTTTTTCGATCCCAATCGCCTTACTCCAAATACTGAAGTTATGCGTTTTTGACCATTATTCCATAATTCCAACATTCCATCATTCCATGTAGGGGCATAAAACCAGTATAGTGACAAGCTGCATGATTTCAATATATTATAGAAACTCTGAGACGCTAACTAGAGGTGGTGACCATGCCGGCCAAGAAAAAAGAAACCAAAAAAATACCGCAGACGGCAACTAAAAAAAAGACTGCCGCAAAGAAACCCGTAAAGACTGTTGCTACAAAAAAGCCCTCTTCACCAGTCAGGATCAAAAAAACCGCCGCCCTGCCAAAAGACCCGGCCGACTTTCCCATCGTCGGCATCGGAGCATCCGCCGGTGGTTTGGAGGCCCTTGAAATATTCCTGGCCAATATGCCGCCCGCTCCTGGAATAGCCTTTGTGGTCATTCAGCATTTGAGCCCTAAACACAAAAGCATCATGGCTTCCATTTTAAGGAAGCATACACCGATGACGGTTCTCGAAATCGAAGACGGCATGCAGATAAAACCCGGCTGTGTATATCTCAATCCGCCGGATAAGAATGTTGCCACGATAAATCGCCACCTCTATTTGACTGAGCCGCCGCAAAGGCATGGCATCAATTTGCCGATTGACAGCTTTTTCAGATCACTCTCTGAAGATCTCAGCGAAAAGGCCATCTGTATCATCCTGTCGGGCACTGCCACGGACGGAACATTGGGCCTCAAAGCCGTTAAAGGTGAAGGCGGCATGGCCATCGTACAGGATCCTGAATCCGCCAAGTACAGCGGCATGCCCAATAGTGCCATTGCCACCGGACTGGTTGACTTTATACTGCCCCTGGAAAAAATTCCGGTCGAACTTATAAAGTATGTGCAGCATCCCTATATTGTCAGACCTGAGAGAATCAAGACAGCTGAGCAACAATTCAAGAACTATGTCCAGAAAATGCTGGGACTCATTCGAACCCGCACCGGGCATGATTTTACAAAATATAAGCAGACAACCATTCGCCGCAGGATTGAGCGGCGCATGGCAGTCCACCAGCTAGACAGGCTTAAAAATTATATGACTTATCTGGAGAAAACACCGGCCGAAGTCGATAGTCTTTTCAAAGATTTACTCATCGGCGTGACCAATTTTTTCAGAAACACCCAGGCCTTTGAGGTGCTCAAAGATAAGGTGATCCCGGGTCTGGTAAAACGTCAGCAAAACGATGCGCCGCTGCGGGTCTGGGTTGCAGGTTGCGCCACCGGTGAAGAAGCCTACACGCTGGCAATTCTTTTTGCTGAAGCATTTAGCGATCTGAAAAAACAGGTCGGTGTTCAAATTTTTGCCAGCGATATCGACACGAACGCCATCGAGTTTGCCCGTGCAGCGCTGTATCCGGATAGTATTGCTGCGGATGTATCACCAGAGCGCCTGAACCGCTTTTTCATCAAAGAAGAAAATGCGTACCGGGTCCGGAAACAGATTCGAGATATGGTCGTTTTTGCCCCGCAAAATCTCATCAAAGATCCACCCTTTTCCAGATTAGACCTGGCAAGTTGCAGAAATTTGCTAATTTATATGGAACCGGCGCTGCAAAAAAAGATATTGCCCCTGTTTCATTATACCCTGCTGCCGAATGGAATTTTATTTTTAGGCACTTCCGAGAGTATCGGAGAGTTTTCCCATTTATTTTCAGCGGTAGATAAAAAATGGAAAATCTTTAAACGTAAGCCTTATGTTGATGATAATGTTGTCAATTATCCCAGGACGCCTTTTTACGATATCCTGCCGCAACCTGCAGGCGCTGATGAAAGGCGTTTTTCCACCGTGGCCGATATCCACCATCGGGCGGAAAGAATCGTTTTAGAGAATTATGCCCCGCCCTGCGTTTTAATCAACGATCGATTTGAAATTCTACAATTTATCGGTCAGACGGATCGATACCTGAAAACACCTACCGGTAAGGCCAACTTTAACATTTTAAAGATGGCGCGCAAAGGCCTTCGCTATAAACTCAATACAGCGCTTCATCAAGCCCTCAAACAGAAAAAGACCATTGTTAACAAAGGCCTGGGAATACAAGATAACAATAAGTTACGGACCGTCGACCTGGTGGTCAGGCCAATTGTGGATCCCGAATTTTCCCAGGGTTTTATGCTGGTTATGTTTGAAGGCAGAACCTCTCAGGAGCCGGCTCCGAAGAATATAAAGGCGGAGAGCAACACGGACGATCCATACGTGTTGAGCCTCGAACAGGAGCTATTATCTACCCGCGAATATCTTCAGACAACCAATGAAGAGCTGGAAACCTCCAATGAAGAACTTAAATCGACCAATGAAGAGCTGCAGTCGGTTAATGAGGAATTGCAAAGTACCAATGAAGAGCTTGAAACGTCCAAAGAGGAGCTGCAGTCCACCAATGAGGAGCTGGTAACGGTAAATGCCGAACTCATTAAAAAGGTCGACGAATTGTCCGAAGTCAACAATGATATCAACAACCTGCTCGCCAGCACGGAGGTCGGAACCGTCTTTCTGGATATCAACCTCTGCATCAAACGGTTTACCCCGGCCGCAGTCAAAATATTCAATTTAATTCATACGGATATCGGCCGGCCCATCAGCGATATCACCTCTAAGATTCTAATAGACGATCTCTATGATCGATCCAGGGAAGTGCTCCAGACATTGGTTCGGCAGGAGGCTGAGGTACAGGACAGAAATGGCCTCTGGTATTCCATGAGATTGATGCCCTATCGGACCCTGGAAAACGTGATAGACGGTGTGGTCATTAATTTTGTAGATATAAGTAAAGTTAAAGAGGTTAAAGATCTGAACCGCTTGGCAACCGTTGTTCGTGATTCAAACGATGCGGTGACAGTGCAGGATTTGGATGGCAACATTCTGGCGTGGAACAAGGGAGCCGCGCAGATGTACGGTTGGAGCGAGCCCGAGGCTCTGAAAATGAACATCCGGGACATTGTGCCGAAAAACAAAATAAAAGAGCTCGCCACGCTCACAAAAAGACTTAAAAATAATGAACCTGCGAATTCGCTGGTAACCCAGCGTCTATGCAAGAACGGTAAAATTTTAGCTGTCTGGCTGACGGTGACCGGCCTGAAAGACAAAAACGACCGGTTGGTTGAGCTCGCAACGACGGAACGTGACATCACCGAATTCAAAAACATTGACGCACCATCTACCAGGTCATAAGCACCTTCATGTAACGAAAGGAAATCCGATATGCCAAAACGGTTGGATGCCCATATGTTTGATTTACCCGTCCAGGAATTGCGCCGGGGGTACCTTAGCGACATCTATTTCTGGCGCGAAAAAATCACTTTGGAAAAACACCAACTGCACCCTGAAGTCACCATGCAGCTGTTTCAAAAAAAAGACGCCGTGCTGTGTGGTATCGACGAGGCCGTGGCGGTGCTAAAGGTGGCCACCGGGAGATACACGGATTACAGCAAAGCGTATAAATTGTTCGATAAATTGATCGATTTCAAGAGCAAGGCTCGCCAGCAATTTATCGGCAATCACAAGGCGTATCTGAAGACCATCGAACAGAAAATGGAAGTCTCCGGGCAACTGGACGAACTTTGGCAAAACGGCTTCGAACAGCTCAAAGTAGAGGCCTTAAACGACGGCGATCAAATCGCTCCCTGGGAAACGGTGATGCACATCACGGGTGACGCCGACCTATTTGCTCACCTGGAAACCGTTTATCTGGGAATTCTTGCCCGTCGCACCAAAATTGCCAGCAATGTCCGGGACGTGGTTGATGCGGCTAACGGTAAAATCGTTCTCTACTTTCCGGCCCGTTTCGATCATTGGGCTGTTCAGGGCGGCGATGGATACGCCGCCCACATCGGCGGTGCTACCGGGGTCTCCACCGATGCCCAGGCCCAGTGGTGGGGAGCCAAGGCGTCCGGAACAGTACCGCACGCGCTGATAGCGGCGCTAGGCGGAGATACGGTCAAAGCGGTCGGTCTTTTCGGTAACACATATCCGGATGTTGATCTGGTGGCGCTGGTGGATTTTGACAATGACAGTATCGCAACCTCGTTGCAATGCTGTGAAGCACTGGGCGACCGGCTTTGGGGAGTGAGACTGGATACATCCGAAACCCTGGTCGACAAATCCATCATTCCGGTCATGCAGAACTTCAAACCGGTGGGCGTCACGCCCAAACTTGTCGAATTGACGCGCCAAACCCTGGATACACACGGTTACGGCCATGTTAAAATTATCGTGTCGGGGGGATTTAATCCGGACAGAATCGTCGAATTTGAAAAACGCCAGGTACCTGTGGACGCCTATGGAGTCGGCAGTTATCTGATGCGCGGCGTCAACGCCTTTACCGCCGATGTTGTCTTGCTGGAAGGCAAGCCCTGCGCTAAAGTCGGCCGGGAATACAGCCCT
>CAMYLH010000265.1 GCA_947259065.1 uncultured Desulfobacterales bacterium | reverse complement strand
AGCTGGGGGTATGAGGATGGCCCCTGGAAGGAGCCGGGGCCACCTCTGCTAGTGGCCGCTGATTTTTTAAATTAATTCGGCAAACAGATTTTAATCGAAGTAGGTGAGAGGCAGGCTAAAACATTAACCGATGAATCCTGTTTACACTAATCGAAAGCACCGTGCATGGCAGGCGGGTGTTCAGTCTGCTCGATATATCGTTTCGTGACCGTTTTATTTTCCCGATGAAGCAATAGAATGACGAGGCAGGATAGCACGATAGACAACGATTTTATTGCAAGCTTAACCGGTCTTATGATTTCGGGCCTGATCGCCGACTTTTTTCTCACCGAAGCCGCCACGGCACTTATATAAGTCCCGGCTTTTTCCTTGAACGCAAATGGAGTTTCCGCTATCGCGCCGGTGTGTTTCATCTCTCCGGCAGGGAGGTTTTTGTGATGAATGGCTGTATTTCGCCGCTTGATTTTCCCTAAAGATGATTCTTTTACGGTCCCAAGCGCATCCTGCGTGAAGCCGGAGTAAGGCGGTTCAGTGGCGAGCAGATGAACTGGTTCTTCAGGCAAGGGGGGGGCAAGCGGTGACAGCGCCTTCAATTCTTTGCTGGCGTGCTGGAATTCATCTCGCACCGGTGGCTGTTCCTTTGCATCGGCAGTTGAAATTTTTAGAGGAAAGGACTCTTTTTGCGGCTTCGCTTCCTCATCCTCTGCTAGAACTTCGGGCTGCCCTTGAAAGGGCGCGATAGGCGCCGGTTCTCCGGCCATGGCAAAATCCTGCTTTAAATCGGTAATCGCTTTATCTTTGTCGCTCCGAAATTCATTGCGCATCGATAGTTGATTGGTGGCGTCACCCTGTGAGGCCATTGCCGGCGGTGCGGCATTCAATAAATTTGCCTTGTTATCTGCCGTCCGGACTTTAGGCGGTGATTTTGCAGGATGGATCACCTGCGTTTGTCCCCCCGATGTATTTTCAACTACTAGTGTTTCTGAGGCAGGTACTGGTTCCAGCGCTTTTGGCAGAAGTTCCGCTAAGAATTCGGCATACACCCAGCCCTTGCCATGGATGTCTCCTTCGACATCAACCTTGCACCAAAGTCCTTTTTTCTCGATTATCCTAACTTTGTGACCCTGCGGGACGATACTCAGGATGACGCCGTTTGGACCGGGATTTCTTCTTAGATTGACCCTTGCGGTCGCCGTTGCATCCCATTTTTCAGAGGTTTTTGCAGCAGCTGCCCAGCTTATCAGTACACTCATGGCAAGAACAAATATGAACATATGAAAGCCATTTTTTCTGATTTTCATCTAATGTCCTTCTATAGTTCCCAAATTTCTCCCATGAGGTCCGCTATTCATTTCAGTCAAGATATTGACAGTTGCAGCAGAAAATATTCAAGGGCCTTAATATCCTAAAGTTAATCGCAACAGATAGCCAACAGAGCCTTTATCCATGCGTGGATTTTGTGCTCAATAATTGCGTGATGAATATTGCATGTTTCATGCCACTAAAGCCATCCAAAAATCCCGAAAATTGCCCGAATGAGATCCTGGTATAAGAAACCAGATTTTCGATGTTAGAAGAAACGCCGCGGACGTATCTCAGGCGGGACCCGCAAGAAACTCATTGGGTGTCAGAATGCTGCCGGCAAATTTATAATTGAGCAGAGAATGCATATTTTCATGACCATCACATCCAAAACAATAAATTGGTTATTGTAGAGATTCCGATTCACTTAAGACGCTTTATCCCTGAAGCACTCATGCCTTAGCAACGTTGAGGTTGAGAAGTTTTCGGGCGACAACATCGGCAATCAGAAGCAGTAAAAAGATCATCATAAGGTAGGGCCAGACGGGGGTTTCAGATTGTTTTGAATCAGACTGATCTTTAAAGAGATCGGCGGGAATCTGGTCGATGGATAGCACCCTGCCTTTGGTCGTTGAGGCCAGGTCTTCCAGTAAGTCTTCATTCACAGCGGTGCGGTTGAATTCTTCGGTATATGGAATGCCGAAGCCGAATGTCTGGGGAGTTTCGGCGGTTGCGCTTGAGTTGCCGTATACGCTGAAGTAGTAAGCCCCTATTTCTTCTGCCGGAAAGGTGCCGGCATATCTACCCGGCGCTATTTGCTCCATTGCGATAGTTCGATCGTTGCCCGATGGCAATAGAACATTGGTGTTCAACTCCAGATGATTTACAAAGCGGTTTTGATCGGTGGTGACATCAACCAGGAAATTTCCTTTTTTTCCTTTGATATCTATGGCAGGAAAAAAACGCTTGCGAGTTTCTTTACGTTGGGCCCACTTTATCATCTGGGATGTGAACTTGCCGTAATGCTTCCATTTGATCCAGTCTTTACCCCAGCGATTTGATAGATCGGATGTAAATGCAACACTGCGCCCCAGCCCATATTGCCATGCAGCCAGCAGCGGGCCCTGCTCGGTTTCAATCAACACTGCGGATCCCGGTTTGGCATAGGTTACCACCTGACCATAGATAGCCGGCAGTTTATCGTTGAGCAGACCATGCAAAATTTCATTGGATATTTTTGCAACCGGTTGCATGGGTTTTTCCGTGATCGTCTTTTTGCTGATAATTTTAGTTTCGCTGGTGAATATCTTCGGTATGCTGTTGGGATCATCGGTGTAATACGCTCTACCCAGGCCCCATTCGGCTATTGATCTCATTAATGCGACATTGGCACCCTGTCCGATGGACACCGTTGAAATCGAAATACCCGATGCGGTCATGGACTGAACCAGTGATTGGAAATCAGCTTCTTCCGTCTCGCCGTCGGACAGGACAATCACATGTTTTCTGCCGGAAGTAATCTGATTGAGAACTTTTTGGACATCTTTCAGGGCGGGATACAGATCCGTCCCACCGCCTTCCATTACCCGGGACAGATTTTCGGCTATTTTTTGGCGTTCATTGGCTGCGGTTATCGGAACCGTCCAACCAAATTGCGTGTCAAATGTCACAATGCCGACACTATCTATGGGGTTCAACAACTCGATGGATGAAAATGCTGCGATTTTAGCCATCTCCAGCTTGCTCTTATCTTTATAACTGGATGTCATGCTGGATGATTTATCAATCACAAAAATAAGATATAACTCGGACAGTTTGATATCAGTGGGCGTATCCATAAATACCGGCATCGCCTTCTCCACCGGTGTCTTTTTGTAATACCCGGCCCCAAAACTGCTATCGCCGCCGACCATTATCAGACCGCCGCCCGTATCCTTAACATATCTTTCAAATTGCTCCATCGTTGAAAACGAGATGGAGCGTCCCGACACGTTGTCAAGAATAATGGCGTTATAATCCACAAATCCATGGATGGCGCCCGGAATATTTTTGATGTGCTGAAGGTCAATATCTAATCCCTGAACCCGCAGTGCTTCGACCAGATAATTTGAGCCCAAATCTTTATCGGTCAGGTATAAAATTCGCGCTTTGCGGGTTCCGGTCGTGAAGGAAAGTCCTTCATTATTCTGAAAAAACGTATCATCAGACAAATTTACCACTGCTTTGTATAGATACAGGCCGGGCTCAGAAAGCGTGTCAGCAAACGTAATGACATTTGTGCCGGCGTTCAGCTTTATGGGTTGCTGGACGAGCAGGTTCCCGTTTCGAAGCATAACAAGCTCACCGCTGTTTTTGACTGAGCTGATGAGGACCAGTTTGATTTCAAAAGGAGTCTCCAAAGCGACATTTGAAGGCGTTTCCAAAGATTTGATAAACGTCTCATTTTTGCCAAACCAGGTGGTTAAGGGAACGGGGTAAATTTGAATGCCAAGAGATCCCGCCAGGTATGCCATGTCCCGGGAATGCTGTATATTTTCATTGCCGTCGCTAAATATTACAATTTTATTTTTTCCCTGCTGAGGAAGTCTTCCGATTGCGAGTTGAAGGGCATTGTGAATATTGGTGTTGTGTGGGTTTACAATCGATTTAATATTTAGTGCCTCTAATTTTGTCCTCAAAGATACCTCTAAGAGCGCATCCTTTCCAAATACGATAAAACCGGCCTGATCTTCAAATTGCATTGCGGCAGCAGTCTGTTTAATAAATGTTTCGGCTTTCAACCTCTGATCGCCCGGAATACTTTCCGAAACATCCAGACAGAAAAAAACATTCACCTGGTCGGTATGGCTCAAAAATTTTGGATCCGCTAAGGCCAGACCCAGAATAATTACCAGTAACGATCTGAGAACGCCGATACCTATTTTCCGGATGGACCATCTGCCCCTGGCGGATGATCTTCCCATCATCATCCAAATGATTGGGATCAGAAGATAAATAATCAGATATATGGGTTTATCTATTGTAAAGTGCATTATCCCTGTAATCAGCTAAAAGTGATCAATGTATGTTGTAAGTTGGTTGTTGTTTGTTGTGAGTTGGTTGTTGTTTGTAGTAAGTAATTTGTTATGGAAGTAGAATAATTCAACTTGGAATTAATTCTACTTCACAGGCTTATTTAAATGGGTGTCATCCTTTCGATCAACAGACCACTGACAACAAACCACTCACATCTTAA
>CAMYLH010000264.1 GCA_947259065.1 uncultured Desulfobacterales bacterium | reverse complement strand
AAATGCGCCAGTTACGCGAGAAGATGCAGGTCATCTTCCAGGACCCATTCGCATCCTTGAGCCCGCGGATGAGCATCGGCGCTTCCATCGGACATCCGCTTAAAATCCACACCTCTGGCAGCGCCGGCGAAATCAGGGATATGACCCATGAAATCATGGAGAAAGTGGGACTTTCGCCGGCCGGTTTTTTGAGTAAAAAATACCCACACCAGCTTTCCGGCGGACAACGCCAGCGGGTGGTGATTGCCAGGGCTTTAATTTCCAAGCCGGATTTCGTGGTGGCCGATGAGCCCATCGCCATGGCCGATGTTTCGGTCAGCGCCATGATTTTAGAACTAATGGTCCAGTTAAAGGAAGAATTTGATCTCACCTATCTCTTTATTACCCATGATCTGGCGACCTGCAAATATATCTGCGACCGGATCGCCATCATGTATCTGGGGCAGATCCTTGAAATTGGTCCATTAGACGAAGTTTTCAAGCACCCGATACACCCGTATACCACTTCGCTGCTGGCAGCAGTGCCGGTTCCGGACCCCAAATTCAGGCGGACACATCCCATTCCAAAGGGCGAAATTCCAAGCGCTATCGATCCCCCCTCGGGATGTCGTTTCCACCCCCGCTGCGACTATGCCATTGCTGCCTGTTCGCGTGAAATGCCGCCACTGGTTAAGGTTGCAAAAGATCATCGGGTCGCCTGTCCCGTGAGGGCCAATCTGAGCAGTTGAGGAGCGATGCTACCGAAAGAGGTCTCATGTTTGAAACCAATACATACATTGAAAGACGTCATCGATTAAAAAAGGATTTACAATCCGGGATTATTCTTTTTCTCGGCAATGACCTGTCCCCGATGAATTATCCGGATAATACCTATCCATTTCGCCAGGACAGCTCTTTTCTCTATTTTTGGGGCATCGATTTGCCAGGACTGGCAGCGCTCATTGATATCGATGAAAACCGGGAAATCCTATTCGGATGCGATCCAACACTTCTTGAGACGGTCTGGACCGGTCCTCAACCGTCATTGGATCACTATTGTTTGAAAAGCGGCCTCAAAGAATCCGCCGCACCGGATCAACTCGAAATTGAATTAAAGCATGCTCTTGAGAAGAGCAGAAAAATTCATTTTTTGCCTCAATACCGGCCGGAAAATTTAATAAAGTTTCAGACCTTGCTGGGAATTGCCCCTTCGTTTGTAAATAATTTTGTCTCCAAATCCTTTATCCGGGCGGTCGTGGCCCAGAGATCAATCAAGTCCCGGCAAGAGGTTGAGCAAATTGAATCGGCTTTAGAAATAACGTCTGAAATGCATATACTGGCCATGAAAAGGTCGCGACCGGGCATACTTGAGCGAGAAATCGTCGGTGCCATGGTGGGCCTAGCCGATAGCAGCGGCATTGCTCCTTCCTATCCCTTTATTTTTTCAGTAGACGGCCAGATCCTCCACAACCCCCATCATAAAAATATTATGCAAACCGGTAATATCGTCATCAATGACTCCGGGGCTGAATCCCACCTTCATTATGCCAGTGATATCACCCGGACATTTCCGGTGAGTGGAAAATTCACTCAAAAACAAAAGGAAATATATACCGTCCTGCTCAATGCCCAGCTAAAAGCGATTGAGGCTATTGCACCCGGTGTGGAATACCGAGATGTGCATATCTCGACCTGCAGTCAAATTGCCGCCGGTTTAAAGTCCCTCGGCTTGATGAAAGGCGATGTAAATGAGGCCGTTGCAGCAGGCGCGCATGCATTGTTTATGCCCCACGGACTGGGCCACATGATGGGGCTGGACGTTCACGACATGGAAGACCTCGGCGAGGATTACGTCGGCTACACCGATACGATTCGCAGAAGTCGCCAGTTCGGCACTGCTCATCTGAGGCTGGCGCGGACCCTTGAACCGGGGTTTGTGCTAACGGTGGAGCCCGGGATATACTTCATTCCGGGGCTCATTGACCAATGGAAAGCACAAGGAAAGTTCGAAAATTTTATCGACTATGATAAAATTGAAGATTACCGGGATTTCGGAGGAATTCGAATCGAAGATAACGTTTTAGTCCATGACAAGGGGCGACGGGTGTTGGGCGTGCCCATTGCAAAGACTGTAGAGGAAGTGGAAGCGTTATCATCACAGAATTTATAAGAGGAGGAAAAAATGAAAGCCATCGTTGTCCTTATTTCATCTGCTATTCTTATAACTTTTGCCGGACTTTTACCCATCGCCGACACCGCTCCGGCAAGCGCAAATGATTCCGGAATTAAAGAGCAAGGTTCAAGTGAAAATACTTCATGGGAAATTCCAATTGCCGCGGGTGTTTGGTATCCGACCGATGGTCCGGTGCCGGACCACCCGATGCGCTATTACCGGGTAAGATGTTGGCCGGGCTGCCACACCGGAAGCAGTTACGGGAAATATCCGGCAAAGACTTTGAACGACACGGCCATATTCCCGACAAGTGCAGCCGGGGCGCATCCGGTTGTCCCGGCTCTCAAGGAGTAGGCATCAATGTCCGACCTGTATCAATTTTTGGCGGACCATCATATCGAGTACAAGCGCCACGACCACCCGCCGGTGTTTACGGTTGCCGACGTTGAACGTTTGGTGCCGCCGTTGCCGGCCGCTAAAACCAAGAATCTCTTTTTGCGTGACAAAAAGGGAAAACGGCATTTTTTGGTGGTTGTTCCGGCCCAAAAACGGGTGGACATTAAAGCGCTGGCTGCTGTCATCGGAGCGGGAAGGTTGAGTTTCGGTTCACCGGATCGGCTCAAGCGATTTCTGGATGTCGACCCCGGCTCCGTTACGATTCTGGCGCTTATCCGGGACGCGGGCCATGCGGTGGAAGTTGTTTTTGATAAGATCCTTGGACAGGAGAAGGCCTTTCAGTTTCATCCGCTGGTCAATACCAGCACCCTGGTAATATCGAGAGACCACCTGTTGCAGTTTTTAGAGATCACCGGACATGAGATTCGACGCCTGGATGTGCCAGCGTTGGATGTATTGGGTTAGATGCTGAAACTTCGGATTCGATCCATTCGACTGGTGATTTCAGTGACACGAACTCCGTACTTCTCGTTTTGAACGACGACTTCTCCTCTTGCTATCATTGTTCCATTTACCAGAACATCCACCGGTTCCCCCTCCAACCGAATGAGTTTGACGGCAGATCCTGGGGCGAGATTCAGCAGCTTTTGGATTTTAATTCTCGCGCGGCCCAACTCGACCTTGATTTCCAGAGGGATATCAAGTAGTAGATCAAGGTCGAAATCTTCAAGGGTTTTTGCACGCTGGGTTTCAACTGGATCATTTACTTCAGCTTGAACCGCTGGTTGATCAGCTTGTGCCGCTTTGACTGGGTCCGGCTTTACAGATGTCGGCACCAGCTCGGATACTTTTACGCCCATTTCCACGAAGATGATGTTTTTACCGCAACGGAAAGCGAACCGCTCATAATTTTCCATGTTGAGCGCTTTAATTGTAAAATCCGTTCCGGATGTGAAAGACGGTGTGGAAAGGGCGATCATTAAACCGGCATCGCTAAACGCCGATTTTAAATTTCCACCAACGATGTTGCCCATTTCTCCCAGCATGTCTCTGATCTCTTCATCGCCTTCAATCTCTTCGACTTCCATCCCGAGCATTTCAGCCGCCATTTCCCGCGAAAAGCTGTCGCTGGCATGGATACTGATCATACCGGTTGCATCTCCCGCAAAACTGACGGACCCTGCGTTGCGGATACCTTCCAGGCTTTCCGCGGTGACCGCATCCGTGGGTTCCAGTTTCATTGAGAGCATCGTATCAAAGACATCGATGATCGCCTCGGAAATCTTGGCATTTATGTCGAGCGCATTAACTTTTTCGATATCGACATTGCTAAGCTGAGCGACCGTATCTGTGGCACCCAGTTCGTCGTCATCACCTGAATTCTGCTGGGCTTTTAGGCCGACCTCCACGAAGATATGCTTTTCCTGGTGCTTGAAAATTAAACGCTCAAATCTTTCCATTTTCAAAGATTTGATGGTGAAGTTGGCGCCGTAGGTAAGTGAAGGTGTTGAAATCACACAAGGGTGGCCGGCGTCATTTAAGGCGGATTTCAGATTGCCGCCGACGATATTGCTGATTTCAGCGAGCAGGTCCTTGATTTCCCCATCATCTTCAACTGCTTCGGGTTCGATCTCAAGCATACTGGCCATCATCAGACGTGACAGCTCGGAGTCTACCTGAATATTAATCATGCCGATAACGTTACCTGCGACATTAACGGTCGCTACCATGCGCCCTATGCTGGTGATATCCGGCGGTTCGGAATCGGAAAACTCAACCTCCATTGACACCCTTGTGTCGAACACATCGATGATGGCGTCGATGATGTGGGTTCGGATATCAAAATTTTCTATGTCACTCATACAATTTTCCGGCAGGGTTCATATTCCTTGCAAGACCGCGTTGTTTAAAAAGTTAATTACTTGGAATAATTTGCATATTGCGATTTGGGATTTTAGTGCCATATCCGGCAAGGCAAATCGCTTCTATCT
>CAMYLH010000263.1:7769-9298 GCA_947259065.1 uncultured Desulfobacterales bacterium | reverse complement strand
GCGTGAGATCAAGAAGCTGTTTGATCCCGAAGATCTTTTGAACCCCGGTTCCCTGTTCAACACCGATCCCATATGCACCCACATGGATTTTAAGGTGCGCTGATCGTTTGCAAATATATTTGGATAGCGCTTTCATCATCAAGTGGAATGAAGGACCTTAAGCTTTGCGGCGATCAGTTGGTCGTGTGAGAGGCGCAGTAAGTTTTTAAGCTTGTTCATCAGGTAATGCTCGTACCTGTCCATTTTTCCGTCCACAAACACCATCCGCCAGAGGGTTTCGATAATCTCGATTTTTTCGTCTGTGGAATAATTTTCATTGATCAGCCGGGCAAACTGCCAGAGATCCACACTTTCGTTCAGTTCTTTATCAGCCTCTGCCACCAGAGCGTCGGCGTGTTCGCGGGATAAACCATATCTTTCTTTCACAATGGAAAGGATCGTATCCATCTCAGCTTCGGTAAACTTTTCGTCTATGCGCGCCATCTCTACAAACAGCGCACAGGCTGCAACGCGCACATCGTGCTCCGTTGCCCGGTCTACATTTTTAGAAGCCTGGGTTGCAGTTTTGCTGAAAAACCGTTTTACGATATCGAGCATCCGATATTCTCCTTCACTTTTTTGAAATAGTTCACCGCAGCCTCCGGCCTATAGGGCCTATGCCCCGGCGGACGATCGCATAGATCGTTGAGAAAGTCATAATACAATTAAATAGATGAATTTAATGCTCATTTCCCCAAATAATTGCCAATGAGGCTTCAAATTTTGGATTGGCCTGATGAAGCTGACGTTTTTCTCGTAATTACGCATCTCAAATGCAGTCCAGGGACGAGAATGGAACCCCTGGCCCAGACCTGGCATCTCAAAGTATGGTGATGGAAAGCAAAGCACATAGAATGCGAAAGCAATTTTATAGCCATATCGCGTCGCACCAGGGCGGGCTTGAACCCTGAACCTTTGAACCCGTGAACGCCTAAGATTTCTCAGAAACCCCGTTCCTGTCTGATTTTATCATAGCCTTCCTTAATTTCACGAAAGCGGTTGGAAGCAAAGTCTATAAATTCCTCCGGAAGTCCTTTCGAAACAATCGTATCGGGATGAAAATCTTTCACAAGTTTTTTGTAACTGGACTTGATTTCCTGATTAGAAGACTCCGGCGTACAGTTCAGGATTTTGTAATATTTATCAATATCCCTGAAATAGATGGCCTTAATATTTTCAAATTGCCCGTCACTGATTTGAAAAATATCTTTTACGCTCTTCAGGGCATTTTCTTCTGCGGGGTGAAGTGTACCGTCCGCTGCTGCGATTTTGAAGAGGAGGTCAAGAAAAGACAGGAGCAGGGTAGGTTGGGTTTTTGTTGCCTGGTACAATTGCATTGCAAAATCTTCGATTGAGTATCGGGAGTCCTTTGCCTCGTTAAAAACCTGTCTGGCAAATTGTTTTTCTCCTTCTGCTATGGGCAAATTATTGATAAAGTCCTGTACAACTGCAATTTCATCCTTGGTGACCACACCGTCGATTTTTGAAAG
>CAMYLH010000263.1:4581-7760 GCA_947259065.1 uncultured Desulfobacterales bacterium | reverse complement strand
AGGTGGCCTGGGTCTTTTCGGCCGGCCTGAATTGGAGTCTCTGTTCCGGTCTGATTGTCTGATTGACAAAGTCGCTGCTCTTATCAATC
Source organism: uncultured Desulfobacterales bacterium (assembly GCA_947259065.1). Lineage (GTDB taxonomy): Bacteria > Desulfobacterota > Desulfobacteria > Desulfobacterales > JAFDCJ01 > JAFDCJ01. The sequence goes on along the minus strand of CAMYLH010000263.1, from coordinate 7,671 downwards.
AAAAGGTGCCCTAAGGCTGCGCCGGCAACAGCTCCAAGAGGTCCGCCAAAAATGAGACCCAATGACCCCAGGGTTAGTTTTCCAAACCAACTCATCACTTTTCTCCTTATTTCTTTGTCACTGCTAAAACTTTACTATTATGTCTCTTTGATTTTTGCACCGATTTCCTGGGCAGCCCCCCCCTGCTCAGATCTTGGCACACCTCCTGGACAAAAACATACAACCTAACGTATAATTCCTGAACACTATGGCTAAAAGCCCCTTATGTCAAGCCTTGGTATGGTATTCCGGGGTAACGTAAAAGTCAGCACCAGCTGATTCAGAAAGAAGCGACTTTTTTCCCGGATACGGTACTAAAATCCCAAATCTCAATATCCAAATTCCAAATAATATCCAAATCACAAATAAGATCAAACGCCAACTATTTGGGATTTTGAATTTAGTACCTATTTATTGTAATCACATCATGTTTGCGAATGATTTATGCCACAGCCAGATTGAATATTTTAGCCTCCGGCTCGTAGATCCTACGGCTCGGAGAGGAATGCTATCGATTTTAATAGAAAAGACAAAGCGAAGCCTCCGGCTCTTAGGGGTTGTAGCGCCTACGCCTCGGAGAGCGATACCACAAATCTATCCGCCTCCGGCGGATCAATATTCAATTCCGACTTGGGTCATTGTCATTTGTTATATGAAGTTTTTTAATTGCTGAAACCTTCATTATCTGACAACATATTGTCAGATAACACCCTATAAGGGCCGAGCCTGAAGATCGCGGATGAATGCTAGGGGGATTATTCAGAGAAGAGTTCGCAGACAGCATCAAATATCAGTTAGGAAATGTTAAAAAAAATATAGAAGGTCTAAAAAAGTGATCATTTCTGCGGAGAAAATAGAATTATAACCATTTTTAATTTTTTCCACCATTTGACAACAGGACTCACAGAAGTATGAGGTTGGGCCAACCATTTTCTTTTTAAATGAGACACTTCTTTTTTTGAAAGTTTTTTGTCGTTTAAAACCACACCACCGTGCGGATTCCAAAATGCTCCCATATCAAACCTTACAATAATCTACCGCATTCCAATTTTAATGCTCCCATGAGCCCGTCGCTAAAGGGGGCGGACAGGACAACATCGGACAAAACCGCCGGTGTCGAAAAATCCGCCCCCCCATGCAAAAGAAGACCTGACCAATATGGAAACAGAATTTTCAAGCAAGCTTGATGACAAAAGCATTCCATTTGGTCAATAACCGATTGGTCAGGCAACTTTAATTTAAGCAAGATATGTGCCAAATATCAGGTCGTAGGAGTTCATAATGATATTTGAAGGATAAGAAACTTTGGAATGAAAGGGGTCATTTCATATTGTGAAATATTCCGGATAATATTGTGAAAAAAGATCCATAGCCTGCAAATAAAGCTCTTCTTTAGCCCTAACACCGAACCATGCTGAGTTTTTGATTCCAGTAAACTCATCTTCGCCCGGCAATACTTGACACCCGCAAAAAAGGAGCTTGGTTGTAAAACCTTTCTACTATCTCATTAAATCCATATGCTAATTGGGTTTGTTCAGCCTCGGCTTTTGTGAACCATTTCAATTTTTGCCCCTCAGTAAGATCGATTTCGTCAATATCAAAATCAGCCCTTGCCCAAAATGTGTATTCGATACGATCTTCAAACTCAATTTTCGAAAACAATTCAAATTCATCCAAGATCAAGCTTATTTCCTCTTTCATCTCCCGGACAATACATTTTATATTATCTCATGACCAGAAAGAAGCTTGCCAGACTGACGTGAATGCCTTATGTTGTTGAGCGCCAGGGAGATAAGCGCTGAATTTCAAATAATAAATCTCTTTAGCGAATAAGGCCTGGGAATAGATAAAAAGATTATAAATGGTTAATCGAAGCAACGATAACACTTTAAATAACAACCACAAAGCACCAGCGCTGTGGGGATGGCCCACCTATCTGAGTATTGCCATCGCAATTTTTATTCTTGCGGGTGCTGCAACAATGGTGGATCTTAAACAAATCTGGCGTGAAATTGCTGCCTGTGACAAGCGCTTTGTCATGCTCGGGGCATTGGCACATTATGCAACCTATATTGTGCGCGGCATGCGCTGGCGGCGATGTTTGATACATCTGCCTATATCTGCCGGAAACAGCAAATTCGGACTCCTCGTCTTTTTCTATAATTTCGTGGATAATCTTGTGCCGGCCAAACTAGGCGACGTGTATGCTGCCCATCTTGCTCGTATTAATTTCAAAATTCGACGGTCCGCCGCTATAGGCTCCATTGTGTTTTTAAGAATGCTCGATGCCTGGATTATTCTGGTGCTGGCATCACTGGCATCCTGGATACTGTTTTCAGCCAGTCTACCCTGGGCGGTTATCTGGAGTCTGATCGGCGGCGGCATGATAGCCGTCGGTGCAAGCACCATCATGCTGATGTTTTCTTTGTTCAAAAAGAAGCTTCCCGGTTGGATACCGGAAAAATTTCAGCGGATGATCATGGCGTTTCGCACCGGCATGTGGCCCAGGCCCAAAGAAATATTACCGATTGTTATCTTAACGGCAATCATCTGGGCTTTAGAGACTGCGTGGATTTTCTCATTGACGCTGGCTTTTGGATTGCACATCGGCTCTGCTGAAGCGGTTTTTCTTACAATGATACCTTTACTGGCATCGGCATTCCCGTTCACGCCGTCCGGCGCCGGGGTGGTGGAAATCACGCTGTTCAGCTGTTTGCGTGTGGTAGGAATTTCAACACCCATTGCAGGATCACTGACGGTGGTCAACCGGTTTATCGACTACTGGCTTCACATCGGTTTGGGGGTCTTGACATGGGCCATCCGGCGCATTATCGGATTGCGTACCTGGCGTGATGTTCGGCTTAAAGATCTGCCGGCAGAAGATTCGACAGACATTTCCGCCGGCCGCGAGATTTGTCAGGGCAATTAATTCTGTTCTGCTCATAGCGCAAAATGAGATGCGTCGGCTGGCCCGGAAAATTCGTGCCTGGGCGGGCTTGCCGGCAAGATAACCGGTGATTCAACGAAAACTCGGCCGATTCGATTTAAAGG
>CAMYLH010000263.1:0-4552 GCA_947259065.1 uncultured Desulfobacterales bacterium | reverse complement strand
ATGAGATGCGTCGGCTGGCCCGGAAAATTCGTGCCTGGGCGGGCTTGCCGGCAAGATAACCGGTGATTCAACGAAAACTCGGCCGATTCGATTTAAAGGCATAGTGGATTGTCAAAGGAGATGTTCTCATAACACGCTAATGATCTTCGAGGGCAGACCAGCGGTTAAGGCGGGGACTTTTGGTAGAGGATGTATTTGATCCTAGGGTGTCGATTGATCTCTTGATAGCTTTCGGGCACCTCACATCCGCTGTCTTTGGCTATGAGGAGATATTCGTTTCCCATTTCGGGCGTCAAACTGACTCTGTAAAACCTCATCATATCCGCAAAAAGCCAGTCGTTAAGTATCATGGCTTCCGGACAGGCCGAGATGGTGATCCGTTCGGGCAGCTGAATATTTTGCAGGTAGATATCATTGTAAAATGGTTGTCGTTTTTGAGGGTAATCCTTTTTATACAGCATGCTGGCAAATGCCACCGCAAAGAAAACCACGGCAATCACGCCGACCCCGATTCGCATTGCGGGCTTATCCTTTATAATCGCTTCTATTTTGACGGCAATGCGATCCGTCATAAAGGCTAAACTCAGGACATAGAATGGAAAGGAATGGAAAATATAGCGGTTGTGTTGACGGGTGCTGATTAAAAACGGCAGACTGCTTGCCAGTCCAATGAGCAAAAAGAACAAGGCTTGGCGGTTAATTCGAATTTGACGAAAAGATACACGGGTTAAGGCCATAAAGAAGCCGACGACTAAAACGGGAACGACCATTTCAGCTGCCCAACGTTCAACCAGGTGCCAGTGGGTGTCTCCGGCCGCGCGTTCGCTTTTCAGGCTGGCCATGACCTGATGCTTCAGAAAACCTCTCCAGAAATCCGCGCTGTCAGGGAATAGATATAAGGTTGCAACAAAGATAATTGTAAAGGTAACCAGCGCCAGAACGGTGCGAATAGCGGCTTTTGAAAGTTTAGATTTTAACGCCAGCGCGGCTAAGGCCGGTACGGCAAAGGTGAAAAAGGCCACCGGTCCCTTGGCGATAAATCCGAGATAAATCAATACCCCGGACAGCAGGCTGTAAAGGATTGTATGCTTACAGCCGGCCACGCTGCGATAGGCAGCATAGGTGGGTACCATCGCCAGTATGACATAGGTGTTGACGAGACGGTTTATCTGCAACATATAGGTAAATATCGGCAGCGGCAAGATCAGCAGCATCGGCCACCAACTGCCTAGCGGTGAAAGCTGAAAATCCTGTCGGATCCGCTGCCAGAACCATGCCATACAGCCGAGTATAATGAAGCCGATGAAAAATCCATAGAAGGTTTCAAGATAAGGCCCATCACCAAAAAGCCTGAAAAAATGAGACTGAATCCAGAACACCAGCGGCGGGTGCTCATGGAAAACCGGATGAATGGCATCATCCAGATAAGGTTTCCAAAATGTTCCCAGACCGTCCGCCATGTTTCTGGCGACAGTGGCATACTCGACACCATCACCGTGGATCCCCAGCCGCATCAGCTTGTAACCGAGCAATAAAAAATAAAACGTTAGAACGAAAAGTATTAGAATTTTTCTGTATGATAATCGTGAGAGCATACGGGTTGAAAGATAAGACATTGCTTTTTCAGGGCATATCAAGCGAAAATGGCGAATTGTATACCGGCTTCGGCTGCAGCACAACATATTGAGGCTTGCATTAAACGGAAACTATAATCATCCGGATAACGAAAGTTGGCTTTATTGTCAACATTGATTTTTTGCTTTGGGGTTGAAATTTTAGGTCAATACGAACATAGGTCACCGCCTTGCCTGTGGCCGGATTTTTTTACTGGATGCCTTTTTGGACCGGTCTTTTGTCGCACATAGAATCAGAGAACGTTGAATTAAAATAAGACCTTGTATTATTTTCGGCTATGACATATTCAGACAATGCGTCAAATTATTAAACATATTCAATTGCAGACAATCCAATAAATAAGATAACCATCCTGTTTTTCCCTCCCGGTTGACACACAATCTTTCTTTTGTCATAGTTTGCACCGCAAATCCGAACTTCTGTCTCGTTTCCGACACCTGTGGCAGCAGGGGAAATTTCGAAAAGTGCTGAAAGGAAAAAAGGATTTAGAAATGAATGATCAGATGACCGAATACGTGAGGAAACAGTTTCCGGCTTTAAAACGAGAAGTCAACGGTTACCCTGTCGCCTATCTGGACGGCCCCGGGGGCTATCAGGTTCCGGAAACCGTGATTGCAGCGGTAACGCATTATCTTGTCGACATGAACGCCAATGTGGGGCATCAGTTTGAAACAGCGCAAAACACATCCGTTATGATTCAAGATGCCCGGGGTATCTTTGCCGACTTTTTTAATTGTAGTTGGGATGAGGTCGTCTTCGGTGCCAACATGACCACGCTAAATTTCGCACTGGCCCAAGCCCTGGTGCGGCAGTTGAAACCCGGGGATTCAATACTGATTACTGAATTGGACCACGAGGCCAACCGGGGGCCCTGGCTGCAATTAGAGGACCGGGGGATTGACGTGACAGAGGCCGCCATGGATATCAACACCTGTACCCTCGATATGGAAGATCTCAAGAACAAGCTCCTAAAAAAGCCGAAAGTGGTGGCAGTAAATTATGCCTGCAATGGGGTGGGGACCATCAGCGATGTTCAAAATATTATCCGGATGGCTAATGAGGTCGATGCAATCACGGTGGTGGATGCCGTTCATTACGCAGCCCACGGCCCCCTCGATGTAAAAAAACTGGATGCGGATTTTATTTTATGCTCCGCCTATAAATTTTTCGGGCCCCACATCGGGGTGATGTATGCTAAAAAAGAGATACTGAACCGGCTGAACCCCCTAAATCTTCGAACCCAGCAACAGGCCCCGCCGTTTATGATCGAAACCGGCACCCTTCACCATGAAGGGATTGCCGGTGCCTGCGCAGCGGTGGAATTTATTGCGGACATCGGCCTGAAATTCGGACATGAATTTGACGGGCAAACCGGGCCTTTGAAAGGAAACCGGAGGAATCAGATCATCGCCGGGCTGCGGCTATTTGAAAGCTACGAAATGGCACTGACCGGGCATTTAATCGAGGCCATCACCTCCCGTATTTCCAAAGCAACCCTTTACGGCCCGGTCGCGGGACATCCCCGCACTTCCACCGTCTCTTTTACCTACGAGGGATACACTGCGGATCAGGTAGCAAAATACCTGGGAGACAGAGGGCTGTTTGTCTGGGGTGGTCATTTTTATGCCATCCGCCTGGTTGAAAAGCTGGGACTTTTAGACCGCGGTGGACTGGTGCGGGTCGGTATTGCGCCATACAATCACGGAACGGAACTGGACCGACTCATAGAAGCATTGAGTGATGAAGATGCGCTGAAACGTTTTGTGGAAACGCAGAGTTGATAGAAACGGTTCATACGCTCCTGGTTGCATATCCGGGATGTTTCCGAATAAACCCAAACCTGGACGAATCGGAAATATCAAATTACAAGCACCAAATCCCAAATAAGATCAAGAGCCATTTGTTTGTAATTTTGAATTTCGGTCATTGTGATTTGTTATTTGAAATTTTCTAATTGCTGAAACCTTAGGTTCTTACAATATGTTGTCAGATAAATCCCGATAAGGTTTTATCGCTGCATTATTGGGGTAAAGAGGAGGGTATCCAGTGGATGGAAGAAACCGGAAAGATTTAAAATCCGGAGTCGAAGTCGATATCGTGCTGAAAAAGGATCAACGCACCGGGAGACTGACGCGAGGCGTTGTAAAAGATATTTTGACAAAATCGCCCCATCATCCTTATGGCATCAAGGTACGGCTGACCGATGGTCAGGTGGGGAGGGTCAAGAAAATCCTCTCATAAAAGCAAAGGATTCGCTAATAAATAATTTTTCGGTCACCGGAATTGGGAAACAAAGTAACTAAATTCGGTGGAACGAACTTCAGCATTTATTGGCGGTCCGGTAATATTGTCGGAAAGGAAATACAAGGTGAAACGAATTTGCGTCTTCTGTGGATCCAGTCCCGGAAATAACTCTAAATATACAAAATCTGCCCGTAAATTGGGGGAAACATTGACAGAAGGCGATATCACCCTTGTCTATGGCGGGAGCAACATCGGATTAATGGGTGAAATCGCCAACGCCATGATTCGCAGGGACGGGAACGTTATCGGCATTATCCCACAGGTATTGGTCGAATAAGAAGTTGGTTTCACCCATCTCAAGGATTTTCGGGTTGTCATCTCCATGCATGAACGCAAAGCGCTAATGGCAGAACTGGCCGACGGTTTCATCTCTATGCCCGGCGGGTTTGGCACCCTCGAAGAAACCATAGAAATGCTAACCTGGACGCAGCTTGGGATCCATGAAAAACCCCTCGGATTATTGAATGTAGAGGGGTATTTCGATCGGCTGTGTCAATTTATCGATCACATGGTGTCGGAAGGTTTTTTGGTGCAGGGATTCAGAGACATGGTTTTAATGGATGACAATCCCGACGGCCTGCTGGACAAAATGATTAAATTCAATCCACCTCAA
>CAMYLH010000262.1 GCA_947259065.1 uncultured Desulfobacterales bacterium | reverse complement strand
CGAACTGTTCAGTTTCGTAGCGGTAAATGTGATTGAGACGGATGGGGTCGATCCAGTAATCTGCTCTTATATGATCCACTAAATGACCAATCCGGGATTCGATACGTCAAAAATTCGGTGTCAAATCTTCATTAGTGACTAAATATTGACAAACTAGCTGGGATTCGGTTAAAAAAAGATTATGGCACGAGCATGGCGAATAGAATATGAGGGGGCTCTCTATCACGTTTTATCACGGGGTAATGAAAGACAGAATATTGTTACCAATGATGATGACCGGAATCTATTTTTAAACACGCTGGGTGAGATGGGTGAGCGGTTTGAGATCGATATTTTTGCCTACGTTTTGATGGACAACCACTATCACCTGTTGTTTCGAACCAATCGAGCAAACTTGTGCCGGAGCATGCAGTGGTTTGGCGCCACTTACACGAAAAGATTCAACCTGCGCCACAGTCGAAGTGGTCATTTATTTCAGGGGCGCTATAAAAATATGCTGGTGCAAAACGACGCCTATCTATTGCAGCTTTCCTATTATATCCATCGCAATCCACTGAGAGCCGGAATGGTTAAGCGCGTGGCAGACTATAAGTGGAGCAGCTACAGGACATATGCATATGGTAAAAGTCATCAGAATTGGTTGAACGAAGACGTGATTTTATTGCAATTTGCTAATGTAAAAGACAAACACCTGGCTTACCGGGAATCTATGCAAAAATATTCTAAAGAGGAACAGCGTACCTGGGAAGATCTGCGCCACGGCATATTTGTGGGAACCGAAAAGTTTGTCAAAAAAATAAAAAAGCGCTATCTTCCGGATATACCCCATACTGAACTGCCTCATCAAAAGCAGGTAACCAAGAGTGTAAATCTTGACAGAGTACTTTCGCAGGCTGCCGGCATTTTAAAATGCGACATGGAACTCTGCCGTAAATCAGCCAGAATTTCAAAATCATCTAAGTTGGACCGCGATTTGCTGATTTATACCGCCTGGCAGCTGGGGGTGGCTACCAATCAGCAAATTGGCGAAAAATTCGGTCTAACCTACTCATCGGTAAGCCAGCGGGCAAGGGTGATAAAAGAAAAACTTCATAAAGATAAATCGTTAGCAAAAAAATACCAACATTTTAAATCACTAATGAAGATTTGACACCGAAATTTTTAATTTTGATCGTCTTAGCGGTATTCATGCTTTTGGCACCCTTTAGACCTATGCCCCATGTATTAGAAAAATTCATAATGTTAAAGAATGGGACACTCACCAAGCCAATTGACATCTTCGATCTGTTTTATCACTTGGTGCCAACGATTATCTTGGCGTTGAAGGTTTATAGGGATTATACGAAATAGGCGTTGATCTCAAATCAGGCGAAATGGATTGGAGTTGGAATTGCTATGTAACAAAGGCCTTTTTAAAGAGAAAAGTTAGGCTGTGCTATGGGCTTACACAAAAACTCATAAATTTCGATCTCTAACTTTTGCGACATTATAGATTTCTTTAAGGTTGGATGGTACAATTATTTCTATATACACGATAGACAAGTTTGAATTGTCAATCACATGAATTGACGGTAGTCCGATACGTTAATATTTCAATTTGTTAACTTTGTATGATACATAGAAAGAACCTGTTACATTCATTGTAAATAGCCGAAATTTACATAAGGGTGAAAAGATATGGCTGAAACAAAAAAAGAAACTGTTCTGAACCTCCTTAACAATGCCTATAATGAATATCATATAGATTATCGCGAAAACTCGATAACAGAATCATACGACTTTGTTATTGATACAGGGACATCCAGAATATTTTTAAAAATCGGTCAGAAACGTTGGGACGATTCTAACAGCAATTCTATTTTGACTTTTTTAAAATCGAAAGAAGAACAGATTCGTAAAGCTGTTTTGGATGATCAGGACGTAATTCTTCGAATAAATTAGTTCGTATAGAATTCATTGATCATTTATATTTTTGGAACGTGCTAAAGATAGATAATTATGAGTAAAAAAGATAAAAAAATCATTTTAGTTGCACAGTGTTTAATTAATCCTTACTGCCGTGTTCATGTGCTTGGACAGAATTTTCCTTTGTCACATGAATTAGTGGATTATTTGATGAGTTTACGGGTAGGTATAGTCCAATATCCATGCCCTGAAACAACAGCAATGGGATTAAAACGCAATCCCCAAGGAAGACAGCAATACGATAATATATTTTTCCGTAATCATTGTAAAGATCTTCTGCAGACTCCATTTCTTATGGTTGAGGAATTCTTAAAAAATGGCTATCGCTTGGTGGCCTACGTAGGTCTACACAACAGCCCTACCTGTGGTATTCACTGGGGTAAACACAAGGTGAATAGATACAACACAGAATCACCCATGCAGGTTGATAACCCTGATCCAAAAGAGCCGGTACTTATGGGTATTATGGCAGAGATCCTATCTGAAAAATTTCATGGCTTGAATATGAATGTTCCCTTCCTAGAACTGCCGATTCAACAGCCACCTGAATCGAAACAAAGGACCAAATTCTGGATTGACTTAAAGCACTTGGTGGAACCACGCAATCCTAAATATATGGAGCAGAATGGAAATCGACAAATTGAAGTTGAAAGGGAGTAAGAACGACAGTTGCTGAAAGTGACCATCCAGGCTCAAACGAATTTCAATAGTCATGTCCACAATGCCAGAAGTATAACTAAACAGCACATAACCATTTTCTTCAGTTGACTCGGTTCCCTCGCCACTGAGAAATACGTTATGCATTTGAGGGTTTGATATGCAAGATCGTCGAATTGAAGTAAATGATCTAATGCAGACTGACTATTCCTATGTTTTAACAGAGCCGTCCGGCAAAAATTTTCATTCCAAATTTTCACCCGAACTAACACCCAAAAAAATGCTTGAACTTGGGGTGTTTGGCGGAAAGTATATGACGGACTGTAGAAAAGAATTTCCGACTGAATGGTTTGAAAATGCAAAATTATGTTCAACACATCATAACCCCGAGTTGAATTTCTTTGGAATAAACGCGTCGCAGCAGCTTTCAGTGTGGCGGGAAAAAGGATGGATTTACAAAGAAGATCCCCGAGGCTGGTTCCAATGGTACTGTCGATACTATATGGGACGCCGATGTCCTGATGATGAAAGACAAATTAAAAGATGGGCAGCAATGAGACGTCATGTCACGCAGATTAAAAACAATTGCAACAAAGGTGACCTGGGCTGTAGACGCAAACAGCGGCAGGCAGTACTCCATTGGGCTTACGATTCACGAAACTTATGATTACAGTTGAGAGCAACCACAAAATGCATATCCAGCCAATACAGCCGACCGCATACAGCGGAGGCAAATTTTTTCGTTCCCCCTGACTGCAGATTATTCCAGGGGAACTACAGATTCTCCCTTCGAAGTTTCATGCAACCCTAAAATGGTCAAGTGCAACTAAGTAATGCGTACGTGTCAAATAGTCGAATAGCTGGAACATGCGTTATCTCAAACCAGTCCCAATTTCGGCCAATAGCCTTGTGGGTTACCGACTCAAACTATTGGTATGGTATCAAAATGAAATTATAGCAATTGCCGCTTATCACGGTCAGAGAACCTTATTGTTGACAACACAATTATTTCAAGAACATTTGGCAGAAACGATAGGGTTCTGTTTCTTTCAATTCATCTGGTTTCGGATTTCCAGAGGAAGCGACCCCAAAGTATTGGTATGCTTTATTGGAATGGCATTTAGACTGCGTGCCATATGATTTGTTTTGAAAGATCTCTGTAAAAAGGCAAAGAAACATGCGCATCAGCCGCAATGAGTTCGAGGATACCGTGGAGAAAGCTCTCGAAATGATTCCCGAGATTTTTCGCGCTCAATTGAACAACATGACCATCACCGTAGAGGACCTACCGTCCCAGGACCTGCTGCGGGAGATGGAAATGTCCCCCGATGAGACGCTGTTCGGAGTTTTTACCGGTGTCCCATTGCCTGAGCGCTCGGTCACCGAGCCGCCGCTCTACCCCGATGTTATAATAATTTTCCGTGAACCGTTGATGTCCGCGTGCCAAAGTTTTAAAGAACTTGAAGAGGAGATCGCCATTACGGTGGTACATGAGTTGGCCCACTATTTGGGCCTGAGTGAAGAACGGCTGGAGGAACTCGGCTACGGTTAACGCCTAATGATTCTGGTATATGTATCACCAGTCCATAGCAATTCAGTGGTACCACACTATATTGTGGTGCTATATTTTTTGAAAAATAGTTGGTCTGTGTCAGCATTCTTTTCAGAAGCCTGAATTCAGATTCCCTGAATGACTAAACGTCTCCGGAAGATTTGAATGATATCTTTAGTTGAAAGATGCCTCATATGGCCAAATATGATCTCAATGTATCTTTATTTGACGAAAGCACTGGTAACGGCAAAGCTTTTTTTTCTAACCAAACTATTTGAATTACATGTTACTGTGTATGGTAACTCCGAAGGTGAATGAACAGTGAGTTATGATGAAAACACCGATCGAATGAATTGGAAAGATGAGCTTAGCTGGCTGGCAATAT
>CAMYLH010000261.1 GCA_947259065.1 uncultured Desulfobacterales bacterium | reverse complement strand
CGGCGAACCGCATAGCGGTTTGAAATACATGTTCCAGATGATGAATGAGGCCCGCATCGGGGTCGGCATGGGCGCGGCGGCCATGGCGACGGCAGCCTATTACGCATCGCTGCAGTATTCGAAAACCCGACACCAGGGGCGCAAGGTCTCCCACAAAGACCCCAATTTGCCGCCGATTGCCATCATAGAACATGCCGATGTCAAGCGCATGCTGCTGTTCCAGCGCGCCGTCATTGAAGGTGCCCAAGGCCTTTTGATGCAGTGCAGCAAACTCGTTGATTTTCAGAAAGTACTGGAGGGCGAGGATCGCGAAACGTATCGTCTGCTGCTGGAAATTCTGACACCGGTTGCCAAAAGCTACCCCTCGGAGATGGGTATCCAGGCCATCAGCCAGGGGTTGCAATGCCTGGGCGGCTCCGGCTACTGCGAAGACTACCCGTTGGAGCAATATTATCGCGACTGCCGGATTCATCCCATCCACGAAGGCACCACCGGCATCCAGGCAATGGATTTGCTGGGCAGAAAAGTGATCATGCAGAACGGCCGGGCTTTTTTGCTGTATATCAATGAATTGCAACACACGATAACGGCCGCCGGTAAATATAAGGCACTTGAAAAGTTTGCCGAAAAACTCAACCAGGCGCTTACCAAACTGCAGGACGTCACCGCCCACCTGATATCGATTGCCCGGCAAGAGGATCCCGAAGCATTTCTGGCCGATGCCACGCTCTATCTTGAATTTTTCGGCCATGTCACCATTGCCTGGCAGTGGCTGCTCCAGGGCATTGCCGTTCAAAAAGCGCTGAATAATGGCGCTGCAAAAAAAGATTTTAATTTCTACCACGGCAAAATGTTTACCCTGCGATATTTCTTTGCCTATGAGCTTCCGAAAACACTGGGCCTGGCAGAATGCCTGATGGATGACGATCGGCTGACCATGGAGATACAAACAGATTATTTTAATGACTAATGTACCAAGGACCTAAAGTGATCGGTTCTGAGTTCTGGGTTTAAGGTTAAAAGAAGCTGATTTCCATAGTTTTATATTCTATGGCTTGGATTGGCCGCTTTCACCTATTGGGTGAGACATGAAATTCGATCCGATTAACGCGCTATACTATTGTTAAGGCTATGTAGGCCATTTTAACCGTGAACCGTAAACTCTGATCCGCTCAACCTAGTTAGGACACAGATCGGCACGGAGAATCACGGATAAAACATTCATTTCTGTGGGCATAGTGCCCGTAAAAAATCTGTGTAAATCCGTGCTCATCCGTGTCCTAATAGTACAAAATCGACTGTTAATCATTTATATAATTCGATTATCGATCTATGGAGATCAAATTGATGGCGGCTGATTCCCCAGCTAAGGATGAAGGCTTGATTTCATTGTCCGATTACTTAAAGGGCTGGCTGCCCCTGGTATGGCGATTGCCGGCCATACTATACAATGTGAAACAGATTCTTAATGTTGGTGTGGAAAACCGTGAATCCTGGGGCAGTATGCTGGAGGAAAATGCAGCAAAATTCCCGGACAATCCCGCCATTAAATCTGAAGAGGCCTGTCTGTCGTACAGGGAATATAATGCAGCCGTGAATCGCTGTGCCAATTTTTTTATTTCAAAGGGTCTGGCAAAAGGGGACGTGGCCTGTGTCTTTATGGAAAACCGCCCTGAGCTTTTAATCGTCTACAGCGCAATGGCTAAAATCGGCGCTATTAACGCTATGATCAACACCAACCTGCGCCGGGATTCCTTAAAACGCTGCCTGAGCCTGCATCCGGCAAAAATTTATCTCATCGGCGAGGAAGTCATCGACGCTTTTGAAGAAGTAAAAGATGATTTGGCATTGCGGTTCGATCAAAAGCTTTACGTGGTGCCGGACAAGGGTCAAAAGCCGGCTCCTGAGGGGTTTACAGACCTCAACGCCGTAGTTAAAGACGCGGATGTCGGCAACCCGGCCACCACCTCCACGGTCACCCCGGCGGATACCATCGCCTATGTGTTCACCTCCGGCACCACCGGCGGCATGCCGAAGGCCGCGATTATCAAACATGGCCGGCTGGTGTGCAGCAGATATTTTAACGGAAAGATTGTTTTAAATTCAAAACCACAGGACACCCTATATGTGCCCCTGCCCTTTTTTCATACCAACGCCCTGGCTCTCAGCTGGCCGACGGTCTTTGCCAATGGGTCCGCCGTTGCCATCCGGCGCAAATTCAGCGTCAGCAACTTCTGGAGTGATGTGCGCAAATACAATGCGACCGCCTGGTGCTACATCGGAGAATTATGCCGCTACCTGATGAACCAGCCGCCCCAACCCGATGACCGCGACAATCCTTTGACAAGAATCATCGGCAACGGCCTGCGCCCGGATATCTGGCGTGAATTCAAAAATCGATTCGGTATTTCGAAGGTATATGAAATCTACGGCGCCGCCGAATCAAACCTGTATTTTGTCAACCTCCTGAACCTTGACTGCACGGTCGGATGGTGCAGGCTTCCCTATGCGATTGTAAAATACGACATCGATGAGGACATCGCCATCAGGGATGAAAATGGATTCTTACAAAAGATTAAGGTCGGCCAAACCGGGTTGCTGCTGGGTGAATTATCGGAATTAAATCCCTTTGCCGGCTACACCGACAAGCAGGCAACCGAATCCAAGATTCTGCGCAACGTCTTTCAAGAGGGGGATGCCTGGTTTAACACCGGTGACCTGATCCGCAATATCGGCTACGGACAGGTCCAGTTCGTGGATCGAACCGGTGACACGTTTCGCTGGAAAGGTGAAAATGTTTCAACCACCGAAGTCGAAGCCGTGGCCAACACCCTGCCCCAGGTCTCCCTGTCATCGGCCTATGGTGTCAAGATGCCCGGTGGCGACGGATGTGCGGGTATGATTGCGATCATTCCGGACGGCAAGGCGGAAGAATTTGATTTAAGGGCACTTTACCAACATTTACAGCGTTCGCTGCCGTCCTATGCAGTACCCAAATTTGTAAGATTGAACGCCAATCTGGAATGCACGGCAACGTACAAAATCACGAAAGTGGCCTTGAAAAATGAAGGTTTTGACCCGCAATCCGTAAATGATGCGCTGTATGTGTTGTTGCCGGGGCAAACCGGATACCGGCCTCTGACCCAAGAACTATATAAAAACATATGGGATGGGAAATATAGATTTTAAAGGAGGAAGCATGAAATTACTTCAAAATAGGAAGTACATTGCGCTATACATCCTTACCGTTCTTATAATTTCAGCATCTTTCTATTCTTACGCTCCCGCATCGGCTATCTATTATCCAACTAACGGATGGCAACGCTCTGCGCCTGAAGCGCAAGGCATGCATTCCCAACCAATTTTAGACATGATGGCGACGATACAGAAAAACGGATATAACATTCAGAGTGTTTCCATCGTCCGCAATGGGTATCTTGTTTTAGATGTCTACACATATCCCTTTAAAGACGGCCAAAAACACGACATGTATTCGGTAACGAAAAGTGTTACCTCCGCGCTAATTGGCATCGCGATAGACAAAGGTTACATTAAAGACGTAAACCAAACGATCACCGAACTTTTCCCCAATAAAAATATTTCCAATCTTGACGAGCTTAAAAAAACGTTGACCTTAAAAGACCTTCTGATGATGGCATCCGGGTTAAATTGTAATGATGCCTCGGCAAACCGTTGGGCCGGCACCATAGCCATGAAAAAGAGCAAGGATTGGACCCAATATACCTTAAATCTGCCAATGGCTCAGGCACCGGGAGAATATTTTCACTATTGCAATGGGGTTTCTCATTTGCTCTCAGCCATCATCCAAGAATCTTCAGGCATGCAAACCATAGACTTTGCCAAGAAGTACCTGTTCGCTCCGCTTGGGATTAAAGATATTGAATGGGCAGAAAGCCCGGAAGGCATCAACAACGGTTTTTCAGGATTGCGGCTGCAACCGCAGGACATGGCAAAAATCGGGCTGCTTTTTCTGAACCAAGGAAAATGGGAAAACAAGCAGATCATGTCTGCGGAATGGATCAAGGCTTCAACCCGGCCGTATATCGATGGCAGATGGAATGGTGAAGATTATGGATACCAATGGTGGATCAATCCTGCCGGATATTATTCTGCCGTGGGCATGTACGGACAGGCTATATATGTGATACCCGATAAAAATTTGGTTGCGGTATTTACGAGTCATATTCTAGGAAAAGACATGTACATTTCGGGTACCTTGCTTAAAGAGTTTATCATTCCTGCGATCGCATCATCGGCGTCTTTGCCGCCTGACCCGCAAGCAAAGGCGCGACTGGATGATTTTCTGGCCGGCATTGCCAAGGCCCCGACCCAGGGTATGATTTGGTTATCAGAAAATCAGGGTGTCGCAAAAGATGGCATATTCAAACGAACAGGCGCCCCGTCTTTTCAGTTTACTTATCCTGTCGGGAGCACCAAAGCGACACTAGGTCTTCCCTCTCAGATTATGAGAATGAAAACACCGGAAGGTATCATTTTTACTGCCACTATTATGACTTCGGGCCAATTTTTATTGTAAAATGGTTTGGCAATTATCGTTATGGTTCGAATCTTAAAGTCACTTCAAATAAAGAAATCACGCTTAGATGTGGCACCAAAGCATACCAAACCAATTTTACCTGGGTGTGGAATAATACCGACAAGATGACGACCTTTCAAGTGTCTGCCTACAAGGATGGCAAATGCATATTTCTAGCCACCCATCCCTGGCAGAATCCTGATAAATATGAACCCATTGTTCAGA
Organism: uncultured Desulfobacterales bacterium; assembly: GCA_947259065.1. GTDB lineage: Bacteria > Desulfobacterota > Desulfobacteria > Desulfobacterales > JAFDCJ01 > JAFDCJ01. The sequence goes on along the minus strand of CAMYLH010000261.1, from coordinate 1,100 downwards.
GTCTGACTTTAAAATAAAGGATATAAAAAGAGACAAACCAGTAGTTATTCTTTATCCCGTTGTTTTGACAACATCGGGGGTTACCCTGTAGGTATGATCACCACTGCTGTCAGGCTTTCAAGCGTGCAACAAAATCCGCAAACCCGCTCATGTACTTGGCAAGCTGTTTCTTCACCCCGTCATCCACTAAATTACCCTCTTCATCGAACTTGTTCATGGCACCGCCGACCCACATCAATCTCCCAGACCATACCTGAGCCCCTAATACGCGCATGACCGGAAGCCATGCATACTGTGAAAAGGCGGTACCGAAGTTGCCCGGCGTTGCCCCCATAAGCCCTATGGGAAGATTGCCGAATATACGCCGGCGGTCTTTCGGTGGACGCGTCAGCCAATCGATGGCGTTCTTGAAAACTCCGGGGATCGAGTTGTTATTTTCCGGTGTCGCCATCAATAAACCATCGGCCGCGGCAATATGTTCTTTCAGATCGCTCACGACTGCTGGTATACCATCCGCCGCTTCGACATCCCCGTCATACAAAGGGATACCCTTGATGGATTCAATTGCCAGCGTACATCCCTCAGGAACAGCTTCAGCCGCTGCACGTAAAAGCCCGGCGTTAAACGAATGCTTCCTTAGACTTCCAGAAATTCCAACAATAGTAACCATGATAACCTCCTTTGGATTTTATATCTTCATATGCCTTTTGCGCTAATAGCGATATCACTGAATTCTTCAACCTCCTTTTGCAGCCCCTCGAATGCGATCAACCCGTGCCGAAGGTGCTCGGGTAGACCGTCACAGGCGGCCCCAACGACTAAGCCTAAAATCATGCCACGGTGTACGTTGTCACCTCCGGCATTGGCATTGGCAAGGAGCGTGGCTTCAACATCAAGGTTGTGATACTTAGCCAAGTATAACAGCAGCGGCAGGCCGTGTTCCGGGTAGCAGGCAGTGGCAAATACCTGCTTTATCACTTCGGACTCAGAATGCTTCCGGATAAATTGATCAATCTCATAGGGCGCATCAGCAAGCATCGTATGAAATTTCCACATGTCGCGCTGGGGTATATTGCCGGGACCTTCGTGATCACGGTAGG
>CAMYLH010000260.1 GCA_947259065.1 uncultured Desulfobacterales bacterium | reverse complement strand
AGTTTAACCGTGGCAGGTATGGCGTTGTCGCTCCTGGTGGTATTTCCGGCGCTGGGAGCGGAAACGATTAAAATTGGTGCCCTGTATAATTTGACTGGCGGGATGTCATCAATTGACGCACCGGCACTAAACGGGGCAAAACTACAGGCCAAGCTGATCAATGATAAGGGGGGACTTCTGGGCAAAAAGTTGGAAGTGATTGGCATCGACACCAAGACCGATCAAAAAGCTGCGGCCACCGGTGCTAAAAAAGCGCTGGCCAGTGGCGTCGTGGCCGGTATTGGCTACGGGGACACGACCTTTGTGATGGCGGCCGCCCCGTTATTTCAGCAAAAGGGCATTCCCTTTGTCACCTCGGGCGCCACCCATCCCATGCTGCCCAAATGGGTTGGTGACTATATGTTCATGACGCCTTTCGGCGATGATGATCAGTCATTTGCCATCGCCGACTATTCGGTCAATAAACTGAGCGTTAAAAACGTGGTGGTGTGGACCGACAACTCCATGGACTTCACCAAGGCATTGTCCAAATTTTACAAACAACGGGTCGAAGAGCTCGGCGGTAACGTGGTTTTGGAAGACTTTTTCATGATGGGAGATAAAGACTTCTCGGCCCAGATCGCCCGCTTGAAGAACGCCAATCCCAAAGCGGATGCCGTGTTTATTTCCGCCATTCCCAACGAGGCCGGGTTGACGGTCAAACAAATTCGCGAGGCCGGTTTGAGCTTGCCCATTGTCAGCGGTGACGGTTTCGATACCGAGCTGGTCACCAGCGTGCCCGGTGACAAGTTGGCCAACGACGTTTATTTTTCCACTCACACTTACCGCGAGGATAATCGTCCCGAAGTGGTAGCGTTCGTTGATGCCTATGAAAAAGAATACGGCCGTCCGCCTGAGAATGCATTTGCCGCTTTAGGTTTTGATGCCGTAGGGTTGATCGCCGATGCCATCAGCAGAGCCAGCACCACCGAAGGTAAAGCCCTGCGCGACGCTCTTGCCGACACCCAAGGGTTTAAGGCCGTAACCGGCGAGATCACCTACTCACGGCCCAGCGGAGTGCCCATGAAAGGTGTCTCTATCATCAGCGTACACGATGGTAAATACAAGGTCGAGGAAGTCTGGTTTCCGCAACAATAATATTCCATAATACAGCCATCCCGCCACGTAGGACGGAATGGCTGTAAAAAGGATCCGCAGAATGCCGAATATTGAATATCGAATGACCAAGGGTGGAATCGCTGCGCTCTTTCTTTTAAGATAAAATCGACGAAAATCCTTCCTTCGAAATTCGACGTCGGTATTGAATTTCATATGCCCCTTTTCTAACCAGAAATCTTCTAAATATTCTATACGCTTGAAGCGGGGAGCTTAATTTTCAACCCGGTGCCAAAACCGACGGCCGCCTCTGTGGACCAGAGAATTGAAAGGAGTGGCCAGATACACCAAACTATAATTACTTTGTTGCGAACATTATGAACGATCAAACCCTCATCAAGATGACAGGCATAACCAAGACCTTTCCAGGGGTGGTCGCCAATGATTCGATCGATTTTGATCTGCGTTCGGGAGAAGTGCACTCCATCTTGGGCGAAAACGGCGCCGGCAAGACAACGTTGATGAACATCCTGTCAGGCATATATCAGCCGGATCAAGGCGAGATTTACGTGCGCGGCCAGAAAACGAATATACGCTCCCCGCGCGATTCCTTGAGACTCGGAATCGGCATGGTCTATCAGCACTTTGCCCTGGTACCGCCGTTGACCGTACTTGAAAATATAATTCTGGGCTTTGAAGGCGGGATGATGCTGAACCTAAAAAAGGCCGAAAAAAAGTTGCAGCAACTGGCTGAGAAGTATGGGCTTTCCATGGACTACCACCAGAAGGTATCCGATATTTCCGTTGGAGAGCGTCAAATAACTGTAATTATTAAGATTTTATATCAAGGCTCCGAGATCTTAATCCTGGACGAACCTACCTCCGTGCTGACTCCGATAGAAGCCAAAGAGCTGTTTCGGACATTGGATTCCCTGCGCAAGATGGGCAAAGCGGTGGTGTTGATTACCCATAAATTAAGCGAAGCCCTGGCCATTTCCGATCGGATCACCATCCTCAAATTGGGCCGCAAGGTTGCGGAACTGGCTGGTGAAGAACTGCGGCAGATGGGTCACGAGGCCGCCTCGCAAAAAATCCTTAATGTGATGTTTGGCGATATGCCGATCGTCGAAGCTTCGGTGGTAGCCAAGGAACTCGCAGACCAGGCCGTGCTAGTTCTGAACCGTCTCGAGGCGATAAATACTCGCGGTGTGGTTGGGCTGAAAGCGGTGACCCTATCCATCCGCAAAGGTGAAATTTTCGGCATTGCCGGCGTTGACGGCAACGGCCAAAAAACACTGGCCGAGGTGATCGGCGGGCAACGCAAGATCAAATCCGGGCAAATTCTGTTCAACGGCAAGGATATAAGCCACGCCAGCATATGTGACCGTTTTGAAATGGGGATTTGTTACATTACCGACGATCGAATCGGCGAAGGCTGTGTTCTAGACATGGACTTGGCCGAAAACGCCATCATTCAATGCTATTATCAGGTGCCTTATTCACGCCACATGGTCATCAACCACCAGGTCATCAATGCCCATGCCGAAGACCTGATTCGACGGTTCAACGTCAAGGCCACCGGACCCGGCGACAGGGCCGGCACACTTAGCGGCGGAAATATTCAAAAATTCATCCTGGCCAGGGGCCTTTCCACCAAACCGGCCCTGGTCGTGTGCAATAAACCCACCTATGGTCTGGATGCCCGCACGGAGCGTTATATCCAGGAACTACTGCTGGAGGAAAGCAAACAAGGCACCTCAATTCTGCTGATCAGCTCGGACATGGATGAGCTGTTGAATTATTCAGACCGCATAGGTGTTCTGTTCAATGGTGAACTGCTGGCCGTTCTGGACCGCGCTGATGCCGCCCCGGAGATAATTGGAAAACTGATGTTAGGAATTATAGGCTGAGATGGCTATAGAAAAGTTTAATTTTACCATTATCGCACCAGCGCTGTATTCGGTGCTCTCGATTCTTTCTGCCCTGATCATTGGCGGCATCATATTGCTATTTATCGGAAAAAATCCATTTATTTATTTCGGCCAGCTTTTTGCCCAGGGCATGGGTACGTCCCTGGGCATCATTGAGTCCATCATTAAGATGGCGCCCCTACTGATTATCGCAGCAGGCCTGATGGCCTGTTTTTCCGCCGGTCTCTGGAACATAGGTGTTGAGGGGCAGTTCCTTATCGGCGCCATGCTGGTGGGCTGGGCAGGTCCGACGCTCGCGCAACTGCTCCCGATTCCCATTTACTTAATCACCAGCGCTGCTCTGGGCACTGCCGGTGGCATGGCCTGGATTATCCTGCCAGCCGTGTTGAAAGCCAAATACGATCTCAACGAAATCATTACCAGCATGATGATGACCTGGGTTGCGATTAGCCTGGTTACCTGGCTGGTTAAAGGACCTATCAACGATCCCTCGGTGGTTCCCGCCCAAACAGCGCTTCTGCCGATGGAAGTGCGCATGCCGATGATCCCCTTCAGCCGCATCCATATCGGACTGGTTGTAGGGCTCATTGCCATCATCGGCATGCACTGGGTTATCCGACGGACCACCCTGGGTTATCAGTTCCGGGTCTTGTTGGCCGCTAAGCAAGCCGCTCTGCATGCCGGGATGAACGTCGGCCGCATCACCATCTGGGGCCTGCTCATCAGCGGCGGGTTTGCCGGTCTGGCTGGGATGAGCGACGTTCTGGCGATTAAAGGCCTTTTTCAGGGCGGATGGAATCCCGGGTACGGCATGACAGCCATTCCACTGGTTTTCCTGGCCCGGATGAACGGATGGGCCATAATTCCGTTGGCATTCTACTTTTCGTTTTTGGGCGTAGGGGGAGAGTTCGTCGCCCGTGATCAAGGGGTACCGGTTTTCTTTGTGCATGTCCTGGAAGGACTCACACTGTTGCTTTTTGCGGTTTCCGAATACTTTGAAAAAAGGAAGTTTGCCAGGTGAACTCCTTGCTGGATAGTGCGCTTATTGCCGCCGTGATTGCCTCGACGCTCAGAAGCACGGCCCCCATTCTTCTGGCTGCTTTAGGTGAATCTTATGTCGAAAGAGCGGGGCTGCTGAATCTGGGGATCGAGGGCATGATGGTGGCCGGCGCCTTCAGTTCGTTTTTGGTCGGTCTGAGAATGGACAATTTGTGGCTCGGTTTCCTGAGCGCCAGCCTGGTCGGTATCCTTTTGGGTCTAGTCTTCGGATTGATGACCATTACCCTGAAAGTCAACCAGATCGTTGTCGGGCTCGGGCTTACCATCTTTTCACACAGCGGGTGCAGCTTCCTGCACCGGGTGATCTTCGGCAACCAATTCCTTTAATCAACACTGGTTACTTTACATTGCTTTCCTTTTGATTCCGGTCCTGTATGTAATTATGTATAAGACCCGGATAGGCCTTCGGATCCGGGCTGTAGGAGAGACGCCTTGGGCTGCAGACGCTTCGGGCGTCAATGTATTTCAGATTCGGTATTTCACCATTGCCCTCGGCGGCTTTTTGGCAGGACTGGGGGGCGCCTTTCTGGCGCTAGGAGATCTGTCATTTTTCATTCCGGATATGATCCAGGGTCGCGGTTATATCGCCATCGTGGTCGTCATGCTGGGCAAATGGAATCCGGTGAACGTGGGGCTCGGCGCGCTTCTTTTCGGGTTTGCCCTGTCACTGACAAGCGCCCTGCAAATCATGGGCGTAAATATCAGTCCGGACTTTATATTGATGACACCGTATTTAGTCGTCATTGCCGCGCTCTTGATATTTGCGCGCTCGACAAATCTTCCGTCCGCGCTTTGCATCCCCTACGAAAGAGGGTATAAGTAAGACAATATAGGGGTGTCTATACGTAATTTTTAAACATCGAAAGGCGGCGAGTAAACGCTTATTGACACCGAAAACTCAGATTTAACCAAGCTAATGATAAGTATCTGCTGGGAAAACAAAAAAGGAGGCCTTGCATGAGAAGAATACTTATTTCGATACTTACCCTGATATTGGTGATCGGCCTTGCGGGCGTTCTGGCCATCGCCGGCGATCCACCAAAACTGGTGGGACTTGCTATCCCCGAAGCCGGAACCGATAAGGGTTGGAACGAACAGGGCAAAGTTGGACTTGAAGCAATTGCCAAGAAATATGGCTTCAAGATTGAACTGGGCGAAGCCTTGGGGTATGGTGACATCAAGCCCACCTTGCGCGACATGGTGAAAAAAGGCTGTGATTTGATTGTCTGTCACGCAGCCGGTTATCAGACAGTGGCACCCGAGATTGCTAGAGAGACCGGTGTTAAAATCATCACCATCGAGAATCACAAAGATATTACTCCCGGACTTATCAGTGACATCGATACCCAACCCCAAGGCGGTAGCTATATAGCCGGTTGGTTGGCCGGTAAAATGACGCGCTCAAATATTGTCGGCATTGTTACATCGGCAGAACCCCCCACTTGGAACCGCATGTCCGCGGGCTTCGCCCAAGGGCTCAAAACATCGAACCCCAATTGCAAACTTCTCTATAGCGTGATCGGTGAAGAGGCTTATGCGGATGCGGCCGGGGCCAAACGCAACACCGTGGACCAGATCGCAGTCGGTGCGGACGTGATCTTCGGTATGGGAGATGGTGCATCCTTCGGTATGCTGCAGGCCTGCTCCACCAAGAAGGCCAAAGACGGTGGTAAGGCCTGGTTCATCGATGTCATCGGCGATAAGCGATCCATCGATAAAAAGGATGTCCTGTTGACATCGGTCCTATGGGATATGTCGGTCGTGTATGATGAAATTATCAAGAGCTACATGGACGGCACCTACGGTAAAGAGCACTGGGTGACTATGGACAACGGTGCGATCTATCTCTTGGAGCTGAATAAGGCCGTACCCCAAGACATAAGGACAGAATTGAAGACAATTGAAAAGAAGGTTAAGTCGGGTGCGATCCAGGTAGTGGACCTGCCGGTGGCAGCCGACCTACACAAATATCTGAGAAAGACGTTTTCGAAGTAAAAAACCGTCGGGACACAATTATTGTGCCCCTTTATTTCTATAAGCGTTCACCTCCCATCCGGCTGGATTGGACAGGTATACGATTCAACGAATGGACCCACGTGTAAAATGCAACCGTTTACAAACCTATTCTTGGTTATAGCGCTGGTGTCTTCGCTGCTCTTGATTGCGAATGCCGCTGAAACCAGGGAAACGCATTTCCCGAATGGTCAAATTGCGGAACAATACGATCTTAAAGAATATGACGGCCGCAATGTTCAACATGGAATGGTTAATCGCTGGTATCTGGATGGCACCAAAGCCGAAGAAGTCGGATTTAGCAACAGCCGAAAATATGGCTTGTATACGGCCTGGTATGAAAACGGTCAGAAGAAGCTGCAATGCCGGTTTCGCAATGGTAATCTGGATGATAAAGTTGTTGCCTGGTTTGAAGACGGTCGAAAACGATTTTCGGTTAATTTCGCTTCCGGTAAGCG
>CAMYLH010000259.1 GCA_947259065.1 uncultured Desulfobacterales bacterium | reverse complement strand
GGTCTCTTGCGGAAACCTATAATTGGACATATATCTTCAGCAATTACCCCAGCAATTGGTAAACGGCTTAACACTGGGGGGTGTCTATGCGCTGATCGCCATCGGCTACACCATGGTTTACGGCATCCTGGGCATGCTCAACTTTGCCCATGGCGAGATATATATGATCGGCGGATTTACCGGGTGGTGGGTGCTTCACCTGTTGACCCGCAACAATCAGGTAGTCATGAACGCGGTCATCGTTTTATCGTTGATGATCGTGCTGGCTATGGCTGTCTCCGGTTTGGTAGGCCTTATGACCGAACGCTTTGCCTATCGCCCGTTGCGCAACGCCCCCCGCATGAATTTACTGCTCAGCGCCCTGGGGGTTTCCATTTTTTTGCAAAACCTCGTATTGACCTACCAGGGCGCCAAAGTCCGTGTGTTTCACATCACCTCGCTGATTCCTGAAAACATCCGTGTATTTCATATCGGCTCCACTGTTTTTTCATTTATGCGGGTTCTGGTCATCGCCGTCACCTTTCTGTTGATGGCGCTCCTGACCATAATGATCAAAAAAACCAAAGTCGGCAAGGCCATGCGTGCCACGGCCCAGGATATCGAGGCGGCTGCCTTTATGGGAATAGACGTGGACAGAATTGTCGTCGTGGTTTTTCTGATCGGATCCGCCCTGGGAGGCGCGGCCGGCGTACTGGTGGGTCTGCTGTTCACCCAAGTGGATTACTATGTCGGATTCCAGGCCGGATTGAAGGGATTTACGGCTGCGGTTCTGGGAGGCATCGGCAGTATCCAGGGTGCCATGGTCGGCGGCATCCTTTTAGGCCTGACTGAATCGTTGGCCGTCACCTTCCTGCCGTCAGCCTACAAGGATATTGTCGCTTTCGTAATTTTAATCACGGTACTCATTATCCGCCCCTGGGGCCTGATGGGCGAAAGAATCCCGGAGAAAGTGTAACGATTGGGGATTTTGGATTGCGAATTGTGGATTTACAAATCCGGCAATTATAATTCCGTGTCCTATTTCATAACAAGTATAGCTTCAGCATCATGAACCATGAATCAAATACGGCAACACTCAGCAACACCGATTCAATTTCCTGGAAGAGATCTCAACGCCTGACCTTTTATGGCGTCATCGCGATTATTCTGGTCACGGCTCCCCACCTCATGCCGAATAATTACTGGCTGCGAATCTTCACCATGACCGGGCTGTGGATCATGTTGGCCCTTGGTTTGAATGTGGTGGCAGGGTTTGCCGGTCTACTGGATCTGGCTTATGTGGCTTTTTTCGGCATCGGCGGGTATACGTTTGCGCTGTTATCTTCCAACCAGTTTGATATTCACCTGCCCTTTGTGCTGGTTTTACCTCTGGCTGCGATCTTCACCATGGTCATCGGCATTGCCCTGGGATCAACCAGCATCCGGCTAAAGGGAGACTACCTGGCGATTGTCACCCTGGCATTTGCCCAAATTTTTAAGCTGTTGCTGCAAAATCTTGACACGCCGGTCGATATCACCGGCGGCGTCAACGGTATCTACAGCTTCGACCCCATTGATATTTTCGGATTTAGAATCGTTTCCCCGATTGCCTACGCCTATCTCATCTGGATTTTTGCGGCGATTGCCACCGTAGGCTCACTCAGGATCAAACATTCCCGGATCGGCCGAGGCTGGGAGGCTATTCGCGAGGATGAACTGGCGGCAGACGCCATGGGCGTCAATACCACCGGCATGAAATTGATGGCCTTCGCCGGTGGTGCCTTTACCGCCGGAGCCGCCGGCGCTTTGTTTGCTTCATTTCAGGACTCGGTATTTCCCAACAATTTTGATTTCCAGCAACTCGTGATTGTCTACTGCATGGTGATATTGGGGGGGCTGGGTAACATTGCCGGGGTCATTGTGGGAGCCGTCTTGCTTTCAATTCTGCCCGAATTCTTGAGGGAGTACGGTGCCTACCGCATGATGTCCTATGGTCTGATTCTAATTTTGCTGATGGCCCTCAGGCCCCAGGGTATCATGGGAGGTTTTGGGTTTCTTGTCAAAAAGAAAACCCGACCCGATAAGGATAAAACCGGTCAGCTGAGGACTTCAACGGATCTATACTATACCCAACCGGCAACAACGGAAGATGCGGATGCCGCCGTCAGCCAGCATGCATACACCAAAAGCAATCGCACCTTGCTTGAACTAAAAAATATCACCCAGGCGTTTGGCGGACTTAAAGCAGTTGACAATTTGAGCTTTGCGCTTCACGAAAAAGAAATCTTAAGCATCATCGGGCCCAACGGCGCCGGCAAAACAACGCTATTTAACCTTATCTCCGGCATTTATCCGCCCACTACCGGTACGGTCTACTACGAAGGCAAGAACATCACGGGATTAAAGCCTCACAAAGTCGTCCAAGCCGGCATTGCCCGTACCTTTCAGAATTTGCGTCTTTTCAATAAAATGAGCATTCTGGACAACGCCAGGGTCGGCCGGTTTTGCCGAACCGCTGCCGGACCGCTATCGGTTCTCCTGCATCTGCCCCGGCACAAACGGGAAGAAGCCAAAACCATGCAGAAGGCCACCGATGTTCTGGCGCTTTTCGGCGCCCGCTTGACCGGCTATCGCTTTGACCAGGAGGCCATGTTTCTGTCCTATGCCAACCGCAGGCGGCTTGAAATCGCACGGGCCCTGGCAACCGAAGCAAAATTACTGCTGCTGGATGAACCTTCGGCCGGAATGAATCCCCAGGAAACCATCGAAATCACGGGATTTATCAAAGCGCTGCGGGATAAATTCGGTTATACAATTCTCGTGATTGAACACAAACTCAACGTGGTGCGCACCATCTCGGACCGGGTTATCGCTTTGGATTACGGTGTCAAAATCGCAGAAGGCAGCTATGATGACGTCGCCTGCAGCGAGCAGGTGATCGAGGCGTATCTAGGAAAGAAAAAACAGATTAGTTGTTGATGCGAATGGAGAATACGAATAGTTTTTTGTTTGAGAAAACCCTACTTATGAAATCCCAATTTTCAAGCACCAAATCCCAAATAAATTTCAAAATCCAATTACCGAAACAAGAGGTTTGAAATCTTAATGTTTGGAATTTTGAATTTTAGTCATTGGAATTTATTTGATATTTGTGATTTGTGATTTGTGATTTAGAATCTTAAAAAACACTCTATTTTGCCAACCCATTGCATAGCTCATTAATACAAGGTTTAGCAATCATGATTGAACCCCCCATTCTCGAATTTAAAAATGTAGACACCTACTACGGCAATATCCAGGTGCTCTATGATATCAATCTTAAAATTTACAAGGGCGAGCTGGTGTGCCTGCTCGGGGGCAACGCTTCGGGCAAATCCACCACACTTAAAACCATCCTGGGTGTCTGCAAAGTCAATAAAGGTGAAGTAAAACTAAATGGCGAGCGCATCGACGGCAAACCCACCAAGCAAATTATTTCAAAAGGTGTGGCCATCGTTCCCGAAAACCGCCGAATCTTCCCGCGCATGACCGTGCTCGAAAACCTTGAATTGGGCGCCTATCTGCGTAACGACCCTGAAGGGGTCAAAAAGGACATGGAAAAGATTTTTGAACTCTTTCCGCGCTTGAAGGAAAGAATCAATCAGGCCGGCATCACCTTAAGTGGCGGGGAGCAGCAGATGCTGGCCATGGGACGCGCCCTGCTTTCCAACCCGGATGTTCTTTTAATGGACGAACCTTCCATGGGTTTGTCCCCCCTACTGGTGGACCAGCAATTTGAGCTCATTCAGAAAGTAAACCGGCAGGGAACCACTGTTTTCATGGTAGAGCAAAATGCCAATATGGCCCTTTCCATTGCCGATCGCGGTTACGTTTTGCAGACCGGATCGATCGTTTTGTCGGATACCGCAAAGAACCTTCTGTGCAATGAAATGATGCAGGAGGCGTATTTAGGCGGCGCCGATGTTTGTGAGACGCCGGTTTGAATCGATGTCATCTTTAATCTTGCTTTGTCACATACCTGAGATAGATATTATTATCTTTGAACCCCTGGCCCAGACCTGGAGAGTCAATATGTAGTGATAGCAAATTCAATTTGTTCGTTGTTCACGAATTTTAGTAATAGCCGCAGTTTCGATATGGATAAGGTTTTTGGCACCAAAATATCAATGCATGAAAAATGAGATGATGGTTATTTTTAACAGGCTGGTTCCTTTGTGTAATAAAGGTCTGAAGAAACTGGCATATCTTATAAGGGAACGCCTGAATATGATAGAGGTGAAAATCCTGTTTCTCGGGCTTGTTCTGACGGCCCTGACCGGGATTTATTTTCTCTATCTTCTTTTTACAGACCCCGGTCTTTACAAGGTGCTGTCTTCAACCGCCATCATTCATATTATGGGGGGAAGGGCCTTGGGGATTCTCACCTGTCTTTCCGCAGGCATTTCCCTTTTTTATACAATTTTATACAATTTTTTCCTTGAAGTCGTTATTGTTTTGATTGCATACGGCATTGTGGTCCTGGTGATGCGAAACATCATCCAGCCGAAGCTCTTTGACAGTGCTGTCCGAAAGGCGGAACTCACC
>CAMYLH010000258.1 GCA_947259065.1 uncultured Desulfobacterales bacterium | reverse complement strand
ATTATTTCAGTATTCTTAATTTTAATAAAGAGCCATTTTCCAATTCACCGGACCCTGATTTTTTTTTCCATTCCCGGCAGCACCTGGATTGTTTGCAGAAATTAGAGCTTTCCCTGTTGCTACGACGGGGGTTAAATGTGATCATCGGGGACGTCGGCACCGGCAAAACCACTATGTGTCGTCAGATCATCCGCCGTTTTGCGCAGAAAGAGGATATGGAAACCCATCTCATCCTCGATCCGTATTTCCTCAATGCTTCCGAATTTTTAGCCACCGTTGCTGAAATGCTGACAAACGAAAAGCCGGCGGTGGGTTCGCATGATTGGCAAATCAAGGAGCAAATTAAACAGTATCTGTTTCGCAAAGGCGTGGATCAAAAAAAAACAATCGTTCTTATTATTGACGAGGGCCAAAAGATACCCGCATTTTGTTTGGAAATCCTGCGTGAATTTTTAAATTATGAAACCAATGAGTACAAGCTGCTGCAAATTGTCATCTTTGCCCAGAGGGAGTTTGCCGGCAAAATCCGTAAATACCCCAATTTTGCCGACCGCATCAGTCTCTATCACCTGTTGAAACCCTTGAGTTTTTCTGATACGCGGCGGATGATTAAATTCCGCCTGGAAAAATCAAGCAATTCCCACAAAAAAGCGAATCTTTTTACCTACCCGGCGCTATGGGCAATCTTTCGCATCACCGGTGGATATCCCCGAAAAATAATTAATTTGTGCCACCAAAGCGTTTTATCCATGATCATCCAGAATCGATCCAGGAGCAACTATTTCCTGATAAAGAAATGCGCCCGTAGGGTGTTTACGGAAGAATCGCGCCGTTGGAAAATGCTTGTTGCAACTACCGTGATGGGCAGTGCAGCTGCCGTCATTCTGTTGGTTTTCCTACCTCTTGATCGATTTAAAATAGGACCATCCCAAGGCATGCAGGAAGTTAAGACGGAAATATTTCTAAATTCGAATCCTGAAATCACGTACCCGATTCCTGAAGCCAAAACATTGATCATCACTGACCGGATAGCTCCCGACGATTTTAGTGCACCGGACCGCATTGAACCCGAAGCTGTCCCGGCAACGCCGGAGCAATTCGAAGAACCGCTAAAGACCGAAAGGATCGAAGAGAAGGTTCCGATGGTGGCTTCGGTGGATTCAGCAACGCAAGATACGCGATTTGAAATGACACCTGAGCCGACCTATTCGACCATACTAGGCCAAATTACCTTGAAGCGCAAAGAAACCCTGTCGCGGATCATTCGGCAAGTATACGGCGGGTTTAACTCCGACTATCTAAAATCGTTCACAATTGCCAATCCCGACATAGAGAATCCGGATCGGGTGGCAATCGGTCAAATTATATCGCTGCCGGCGATACCTGTCGAAATAACCCCCGCGGATAGCCGTGTGTGGTGGGTTAAGGTCCATGAGACAGACACGCTTGAGGCTGCTTTTAACATCCTGAGGAACCATCCCGGCAGCCTTCCCTCCGTGCGGCTGATTCCTTATTGGAATCCCGCAGGTGGATCCAAGTTTGCTGTGGTCCTGGGCAAGCTCTTTAAAGACGAAGCGTCCGCACGCACCCAGCAAGAGCAGCTTCCCGGGGAGTTGTCGTCAGGGTCAATGATTTTGTCGCGGTGGCATAAGGAAACCGTTTTTTTCGCAAATCCATATTTTAACCGGGCACCATAACGCAATTGTAAGGAATAAAAATTGAGAGTCAGAAAGAAATTAGGAGAAATTCTGGTCGAGGGCGGACTGCTGACCCAAACACAGCTGGTAGAGGCGTTGCCCTTTCAAAAGAAGAGCCATTTGAAACTCGGACAATTTCTGGTTCGTGAAGGCATCGTCAACGAGAGCCAGATTGTCGAACTGGTATCGAGCCAGCTGCGCCTGGAGAAATACCGTCCGGAAAATTTCACCGTAGATATGGATCTGGCCAATCTTCTTCCGGCTGACATTGCCCACAAGTACCAGGCGGCTCCACTTCGGAAAAACGGCCTTTTGCTGAGCATTGCCATGATGGATCCTCTGGACATCAATGCTCTGGATGCCATCGAGTTGTTCACCAACTGCGAGGTCGAAGCCATCATTTGCTCCGAACAGCAGTTGGACAATCTACTCAGCAGTCTTTACGGTTCATATGCCGGTATCGGTGGCGTGCTGGAAGACCTAGAAGATATGGAGGAGATGGAAATCAACAAAACCGCCGTGAAATCCACGATTACAGAAGATGTGGAGGTCAGTTCCCTGCAGGGTATGGCTGAAGAAGCGCCGGTCGTCCGGTTGGTCAACTCCATTTTATCCCAGGGTGTGCGGGAAGCCGCCAGCGATATCCACATCAGTCCGGAAAAAGAATCCGTCCAGATCCGCTTTCGGGTGGACGGCAAACTTCACGAGGTGCCGGCTCCTCCTAAATCAATGCTTTTGCCGATTATTTCCCGCTTAAAAATCCTTTCCAATATGGATATTGCCATATCCAGGATTCCCCAGGATGGGCGGTTCACCGTAAAAATGAAAAACAAGGATATCAATATCCGTGTTTCCACGATTCCTTCCATTTACGGTGAAAACATGGTGTTGCGTTTGCTGGATACCAGCAGCAGCATCTACTCGCTTGAAAGGCTGGGCATGAACGAAAGAGATCAGGAAAGACTTGAAAACATGATATCCAGGCCGCATGGCATGATACTGAGTACCGGCCCAACCGGAAGTGGTAAGAGCACCAGTCTGTATTCGATATTAAGAAAAATAAACCAACCGGATATCAACATTATCACGGTGGAAGATCCGGTGGAATACCGCATCGATAAAATTCGCCAGGTTCAACTGAACCGTAAAGCCGGCATGACGTTTGCCAGCGGACTGCGGTCTATTTTGCGCCAGGACCCGGATGTCATCATGGTGGGAGAAATTCGTGATTCCGAAACCGCCAATATCGCCGTCCAGGCAGCCTTGACCGGGCACAGGGTATTAAGCACCCTTCACACCAATGACTCACCGGGTGCGATTACCCGCTTTATCGACATGGGTGTCGAACCGTTTCTGGTGGCTTCGGTGATCATCGTATCCTTTGCCCAGCGGCTGGTTCGCAAGGTGTGTCCGAGCTGTAAAACCACTTATCGGCCATCCCGCGAGGCCCTGAAATTCTGGAGATTGGACCAGGTCAAAGACGCCAATTTTCAACAGGGCAAAGGATGTTTTAACTGTATGCATACCGGTTACAAAGGAAGAACCGGTGTGTATGAAGTATTGATCATCGATGAGATGGTTCAGAATTTAATATTAAAAAGAAAGTCAGCCCATGAAATCGCCCGGGCAGCAAAAGAAGCCGGCAATTTTACGACCCTGGAAGAAAATGCGGCCGAAAAAGTTATCCAGGGGATTACATCGCTGGAGGAGGCCGCCTCGGCGGTGATGTTCTAGTGCGATGTCTCCTAAATTCTTGGCTGGATTTTAACAATCTATATGTCAGAAGACGGATGACAGATGCCAGACCAGCTGCTGGCCGTCAAGACGGTCGGTTTGATCGGAAAAGAAACTAATGTTTCTTGTTTTTTCGTGTGGTTAGTGGTTATAATAATTTCATTAAAGGATTAAAATGGCAAAATTCAGTTACCGCGCCATTACGGATGCCGGTAAGACCACTACCGGCGAAATCGAAGCCGACTCCGTTGAAAAAGCCGGCAGTTTGCTGGCCGCCCAGGGATATATTCCGACGAAGGTCAGGGCAAAAAGATCGGCAGGGTCGAGTGCGCAGTTACGGAGCGCCCTTGATTTTTTATCTCCGGTCAAGATACCTGAACTGATCCTTTTCACCAAGCAATTCAACACGCTGATTCGCGCCGGTGTGCCGATGTTGTCTCTGTTAAAAGTCTTAGAAGAACAATCCGAGCATCCCGGGCTGCGCAGAATCCTTGACACGATACACCAGGATATAAAAGAAGGCGCCAGTTTGTATGAGGCCTTTCGCCGGCACCCAAAGGTATTTTCACCCTTATACTGCCATATGCTCAGAGCCGGTGAAGCAAGCGGTGCCTTAAACGAAGTCCTCGATCGGCTGACCTATATCATTGAACATGAGTACAAGGTTAAATCGGACATTAAGTCCGCCATGATGTACCCGATCATCGTTGTTTGTTTTCTGTTTGTGGCCTTTATGGTGCTGCTGACGGCGGTCATACCTCGTTTTGCCGGTATTTTCAAAGGTGCCGGCCTAAAACTCCCGCTGCCGACGCAAATCTGTTTGCTCATGCATGAATTCCTCATCAATTACTGGTATATCGCGATCTGCATTTTGGTGGTCGGGATTGGCGCACTGTATTTTTATCTCAAAACCGATCAGGGCAAATACACTTTTTATGCGGCCGTGATGAAATTGCCCCTTGTGGGACCTTTGTTCAGGAAAAGCGCCATCTCCCGTTTCGCCAGTATTTTTGCCATCCTGCAGGCCAGCGGTGTGGATATTCTTTGAGCGACACCCTCGGCAATGCTGCTATTTCCCGTGAACTGGAAGGAATCAAGGATCGTCTGGCCGAAGGTCGAGGTATTGCCGACCCGTTACGTTCGACAAAATTTTTTACACCCATGGTCATTAACATGGTGGCCATCGGTGAAGAATCCGGCAGCCTTGAGGACTTGCTGCAGGATGTTGCCGGTCACTACGATACCGAGGTGGAATATGCCATGAAAAAATTATCCGACGCCATCGGTCCGATTTTAACCATTGGTCTGGCTGCGGTGGTCGGCTTTTTTGCCCTGGCCATATTCCTGCCCATGTGGGATTTAACGCTGATGGTAAAATAGAACACCCCATGAAACAATCCCGATTTTACATAAGCCTGTATATTATTTTACCGTTTATTTTCACTGGATTTACCATATTTGCCGCCATCGTCTCATACCGGTTGACCCGATACGGTCTTGTGCGTGGAGCCGACCCGGTACAACCGGTTTTCTGGTTTATAATTGTGATCAGCTTTCTGGTCTATCCTGCCGGTTTTCTGCTGGTGCGGCTTATCTTAAAACCGATGGAAAAATTTATTGAAGATACCAGCAAGTTTCCCACTTTCCCAGGTGCCAAAAAAGCGATAAAAAAGGACTGGACCGTCGACAAAATCCAAGAGTTCACCAATGTGTTTGATCAGGTTACCTCAGTGCTGAGCCGTATCGACGCCCGTCACTTTTTCCCGGGCATTATCGGGGACAGCCTGGCAATGCGAGGTTTGCTGAGTCTGATTAAAAAAGTATCGCCAACGGATTCC
>CAMYLH010000257.1 GCA_947259065.1 uncultured Desulfobacterales bacterium | reverse complement strand
CCGGCACGAAAATCCGGAAAACTCAGGGAAAGGTCCGCGCAGATGATGCCCACCAGGGTAATGTTGGGAAAATCATGCCCTTTGGCCACCATCTGAGTACCCACCAGAATGTCGGTGGTTTTATTATTAAGTCCTTTTAGCAGCTTTAAAATGGATCCTTTCCGTTTGGTGGTGTCACTGTCCATGCGGGCTATTCGGGCCTTGGGGAAAATAGATGTCACCACAGCCTCGAGCTTTTCTGTACCGAGGCCCAAGCGCCTGATTTTAGCAGATCCGCAAAATTCACATTTCGACGTGGCTGCACGGCTAAAGCCGCAATAGTGGCATCGATAGGCATTGGCCTTCTGGTGCAGGGTCAGCGAAATATCGCAATGTTTGCAGCGCATGGGCTGACCGCATGCACCGCAAACCGGAAAGCTCGCGTACCCCCGCCGGTTTAAAAAAAGCAGTATCTGTTCCCCACGTTCGAGCGACGCTTTCATGGCCTGCTGCAACTCGGGTGTGATAAAGCGTCGGATACCTCGCATATCTCTTGTTTGACGAAGATCGACGATACTGATGTCAGGCATGGGACGCTGTTCGACACGCGTTTCCAATGTGAGTTCGGTGAACTTTTTGGTGGTCACATTATAATAGGACTGAATCGATGGTGTTGCCGAGCCCAGCAATGCCACACATTCATTTTGCTTTGCTCTGACCGTCGCCAGATCTCTGGCGTTGTAGTGCAAGCTGCCCTCCTGCTTGTAAGAGGCATCATGTTCTTCATCAACGATGATAACACCGATATTGCTAAATGGAGCAAATATAGCGGATCGGGCGCCGATGGCAATCGTCGCCTGCCCCTGTATGATACGAGACCATTGATCATAACGCTCTCCCGCCGACAGAGCGCTGTGCAGCACAGAGACACAGTCACCGAAGCGCGCTCGAAATCGCCTTTCCATCTGGGTGATTAATGCGATTTCCGGCACCAGAACCAATACTGCGCGCCTGTTTTTTAATGCCTCGGCGGCAACCTGCATGTAAACTTCGGTTTTCCCACTCCCGGTAACACCTCTCAAAAGAAAGGTCTTATACCCTTTAGTCAAATAATTACTGGATTGAGAAACGGCCTTTAGTTGCTCCCGGTTTAATATATGAGCACGATCGGCCTCAATTGATTCCCCAAGAGGATCGCGATATACCCTTTTGTAGCTGCTGGTGACATAACCGTCACCCTCAAGGGATTTAATTAAAGCGGTTGCATTGGACACGGACGCTTTAAGTTTTGTTACGGTGATTTCACCCTCGTTTTTTAACACATCTATTATTTTGGTTCTGGCCCCGGACAGATGATCCACGGGCAAGGCACTGTCGGTCAGGCGGACCAAACGCTCAAACCTGGCTTTCGTCTTTTGCCTGGCAAGCTCCCATTTTTTTGTAATCCAGCCACATCGTTCAAAATTGAACAACAGCGTACTGGGTATATCCTGATCAATCTTTTTATAAAGGTCTTTCACCAGGATACTCCCGGATTGCAACTGGCCTAAAATATCTTTGGCAATCGGTTCCAGTCGGCCGTGGTCGATCTGATTTCGCCCTTTTTCGGTTATAGCGACGGATGCGTAATCACGAATATGTAAGCCGCTGGGGAGCGCATGTTTTACCACCTGGCCAATTGGATATTTATAGTAGTCGGAAATCCATTCGAAAAACGGCACCATCGATGAGGGAAAAAGCGGCTGCTCGTCGAGAATATCCAAAATTGCTTTGGCCTCCTGTAAATCGAAACCTTGGCTTTGGCCAAATACATAGCCGGTTTCCCGGCGTCGACCGAAGGGTGCAAGGACTCTTTTTCCGATGGTCATAAAATCGGCAAGGGATTCGGGCACGCTGTAAGTAAATGTTTGATAGACCGGAAGCGCAATGGCGACTTCTATGTATTTCATATCTAGTACCAATTCATCCGGCATCTCGATGACCATATTTATGCGGGAAGGGATTCGATATTTTTAACAAATATATTGATATTTTCAACTAAAAAGCGGTATAATAGTGTTTAATTCAGATGTCGTCAAATAGCCTATTTCATATGGAGGAGAAAATAATGATGAAAACTGCCAGAACATCCCTGATCATTGTAATGATTGCAGCGATGATGATCATGCCGTTAGCGACCACCGCCTTTGCCGAGGAATATTTTGAAGCGGAAGAACCCAGTGGCGGTGCCATGATGTTTGATCTTGCCGTGGTGCGACCTGTTGGCATCGTTGCAACCGCTGTCGGTTGCGTATTTTTTGTGGTGTCCTCGCCTTTTTCAGCTTTAGGCGGTAATATCGACGCTGCCGGCGAAAAGCTTGTTAAAAGTCCTGTTGCCTATACCTTTAAAAGACCATTAGGTGAATTTAGATAAATTCGTAACAAGCTTTATTTTTTAGATATTTTCGGTGTTTCGTGTTTTGGATTTGATGTCGACTTGCTAAAATGCAGATCACGAAACACCGATAAAAAACTCCCCCGCAAAGTGCCTTTCTGATTTTTTTCAAAACCCTCAATTTCTATTCTCGTAAATTCCGTTCTATGATCTTGACACATAAAATTAATTTCAATATGACTGGCAGCTGATGTTTAAATAAAAAAATCCGGATTTGGAAGACCGGTCTTGTTCGATTACAAACCAGAGCTGCGAGAAGCCAAGACCCGTCTACGAGGATTCGGCTACCAGCCGGAAGCCTGAGAATCCGGTTTTCTGTAATGAATTAATGAGCTTTAGGTGGATTCCCACTTACCATCATACCTGTATCCGCGAATCGAATCGCGAAAAGGAGGTCGCCGTGCCCGTACATGTTGTGAATCACCCGCTGATCAAACACAAACTCGCATTGATGCGGGAAAATAATGTAACCACTAAGGATTTCAGAGATCTTGCGTCAGAGTTGGCGACCCTTTTAACTTATGAAGCTACCAAAGATCTTGAAACGGAAACAAAAACAATTCAGGGCTGGGCCGGGTCGGTTCAAGTTGAAAAAATAAAAGGAAAAAAAATTACGGTGGTGCCCATCCTTAGAGCGGGTCTGGGAATGATGCCCGGAGTCTTGAATCTCATACCGTCTGCCAGGGTGAGTGTGGTAGGATTATACCGCAATGAAGAAACCCTGCTACCGGTCGAATATTATGTAAAAATGACCAGTGCCATGGAAGAGCGAATTGCACTGATCATAGATCCAATGCTGGCCACGGGCGGTTCGCTGATAGCCACCATCGATTTGATCAAAAAAACAGGCTGCAATCAGATCAAGGGTATTTTCATGGTTGCCGCACCGGAAGGCATCGAAAAATTGACCACCGCCCATCCGGATGTAGAAGTCTTTGTCGCCGCTCTTGATGAAAAATTGAATGATATTGGATATATTTTACCTGGATTGGGTGATGCCGGGGATAAGATTTTCGGAACTAAATAAAGGATTCGATTTTGGCTGATTTAATTCGGATAGAGGATAGCATCAAAGACGCCATCTTGACGATCATCAGATATGTCCAAGTTGTTACCGGAGTTGAGCCGACGCAGGATGAGATAGCTGAAATGCTAAAATCCTATTTTATTTTAAACGAAGTCGGGAATCAGGTTAAGTATCAGCTAAAAAAAGCATCGAAGAAAGAAGAGGATCAAGATCAAAACGATATCCTCCGACGACCTTTTTGGACCTTGAATTTAATGACCGGGCCGAGTAAAAATGTTTTAGCCAGAGTCGGAGTCTTTAGCAGCAACATCCAGGCGGCAATCCAGTCCGTCCGTGAATTTATTAAAAAAACTATTGGAGTGGATCCAAGCGACGATATCCTTGCCAAGAGTTTGAAAAGCTCATTTATACTCAGCGAAATAAAAAATCAAATTGAATGGCAACGCAAGAATACCAAAAAATCTAAAAGGATTGACGATAAATTATAAATTAAGGGCTCACTCACAAATATTCAATGGTCAATTTCGGTTTATCCGGATTAGGATGAAACAATCGTATCGAGGATCCCCGTCCTATTTGAACCGTTGATTCGGAAGGTTCTATAGAAGGAATACCTATGAATAAAGAGATAAGATCAGATACATGGATCTGGGTGGTTGTTCAGGATCCCGGTGCAAATGAGCAGTATCTTGGACAGGTCGATCAAGAAAAGAGCGAGTCATTCATACCTGCCTTTTACCAGAAGGAAGATGCCCAGCAATGTTTGATCCAATTGAAAACTGAGAAGGGAAAAAAATACGAAGCTCAGGCAATCTGCTTTGGCGAGTTGGCCAAAGACGCCGGAAAAAATGATTTTAGGATATTCATGTTAACAGGGGAGGGTGAAATTCTCCAAAAAATTTCACCAGAGGCAAATTTCTAAGATACTGTAAACTGTCCTGGGATACCGGCGCTCTTTGCTGGCCGGTATGATTGGCGACAATGGCCTGGTCATTATTGCCTTTAATCAGTATCACACGAGCGCCGCCTGGCCGCGAGCGTCCAGTTTGATCAAAAAAGAAACTTTGATGTTATCTGTTCAGCCACAAAGACACCAAGGCACTAAGATTACAGTAAAATTTATTGGTTCCTTATCTATAATTGATTTGATGA
>CAMYLH010000256.1 GCA_947259065.1 uncultured Desulfobacterales bacterium | reverse complement strand
GGGAAAAGCGGGTTCATCCCTTGAAGGACGATAAAATTCTCACGGATTGGAACGGACTGATGATCGCCGCACTGGCCCTGGGCGCACGGATTTTAAACAAATCCGAATATGAGAGGGCCGCTCGCAGGGCCGCCGACTTTATCCTGTCTAAAATGCGGGATGAAAACGGCCGACTTTACCACCGTTTCAGAGATGGCGAACTGGCGGTGGAGGCCCACGCCGGCGACTATGCGTTTTTGATCCACGGTCTGTTAAATCTCTACCAGACTACTTATGATCTGGCGTTTGCCGAAGAAGCTAAAATGCTGCAGGATAAAATGATAGAGAGTTTCTGGGACGAGGAAAACGGGGGGTTCTTCTCCACCCCCAATGGAAGTCTCGAATTGCCCGTACGCCCCAAAGAGTTATATGATGGAGCCATTCCATCGGCCAATTCGGTCGCGCTTTTCAACCTCGTGTTTCTGTCCAGGTTGACCGGTGATCCCCGCTGGCAGAACCGGGTCCAGGCCCAGATCCGCGCTTTTGCCGGTACGGTCAAATCTCAGCCCCAGGCCTTTACTTATTTTCTGTGCGCCCTTGATTTTGCGCTACGCCCGGGCCAGGAAATTATTATCGCCGGCGAACCCCAGGCAACCGACACCCAGCAGTTGCTGTCGGCATTGAATCTTAATTTTACGCCCAACAAGGTGACCATTGTAAAATCAGACACCAACGCCGAACGTCTGGCTAAATTTGCCGGGTACACCGATGGCTTGCAGGTCATAGCAGGCCAGGCCACCGCCCACGTGTGCCGCAACGGTTCCTGCACCGACTCGACCACCGACACACAAACCATGGTCAATAAAATCATGGGAAAAGATGGGGGATGAATTCCGAACTGAAGATTGAAGAGTGAAGATTGAAAATATTCATTTATCTGCAGATAGTGAAAATACCCCAATATAATTTATTGCCACAAAATGCGCTAAAAATAACGACTAGTTGCTAAAATGGATAACCTGGAATTCGAAACGTTGACGTCCGCTGAATTCAGAGAATACAGACAGACGCACAAAGAAAAAAACTACCTGTTAATCGATGTCCGTCAAACCTCGGAATACGAACAGGGGCATATTCCAGGGGCCAAATTCATGCCCCTTACCCAGGTTGAAACCAGGCTGTACACGCTGCCTTCAGATCAGGACCTGATTTTCTATTGTGCCAACGGCGGGCGCTCCCAATGGGCTGCCTCCCTGGCCGGCGAGGGCGAGGTTTCAACAAAGACCGTTTATCATTTGATGGGTGGTATGCAGGCCTGGGAAGGCAAAACCTTGTCGGGTTATCCAAAAGTAAAAATATTCGACAAGGATCAGACCCTTGAAAAACTTCTGGTCACTGCCATGGATCTGGAAAAGGGCGCCTGGCGCTTCTATCAATATGCTATCGGCAAGTTTGACGACGATCCCATTCGTGCGATCCTGGACAAGGTCTCTATCGCAGAAAAGGCCCATGCAACGCTGATTTATCGGATCTGGAAGAAACTCCAACACAACCCGCCGCCTTTTGACCGGATATATCAGAGTCTGGAAGGGGAAATTTTGGAAGGCGGCCATGATTTTGAAGAGACCTGCCGCCATCTGGATGCAGTTCGAAAACACGGTTGTGCGGATGTCATCGACCTTGCCTTGACCATCGAATATTCGGCTTTTGAACTGTACCGGACCATGGCGGAAGGCTCTGAAAATTCTGAAGCCCAATCAACATTTCTGTCCATTGCCCAGGCCGAAAAAGCCCATATGCGCGCCCTGACCCGCGCCCTTGACCAGTGCCCGGAACACTGAAGGTCTTGAACGCACCTTATACCCTTGAATTGAGCAGAATCACCAATGACGGAAATCCGACCTTTGCGCGAATCCCTGATTCGCTGGTATATGGCAAATTATCGGGACCTGCCCTGGAGAAAGACAACCAATCCCTACCACATCTGGGTTTCCGAAGTTATGCTGCAACAGACCCAGGTCAAAACGGTTCTGCCTTACTATCGCATGTTTTTACGACGCTTTGAAAGTCTCGAACGCCTGGCGCGGGCCGATTTGCAGGATGTTTTAAAAGTCTGGGAAGGCCTGGGATACTATGCCCGCGCCCGCAATCTGCACCGCGCCGCCGGTATCATTCTAAATCATCACCATGGCATGCTGCCCGATGGGTGGGAAGATTTTCGTAAATTGCCCGGCGTTGGCGATTACATTGCCGCCGCTGTCTTGAGCATTGCCTATAATAAGCCCTACGCGGTGGTCGACGGCAATGTCAAACGTGTGTTGGCGCGATTGTTTTTGATGGAAGAGCCCGTAAATAATTCAACATCGATCAAAAAATTTAAAGAGGCCGCGGGCCGATTGCTGTCTACTCAAGATCCCGGGACCTTTAACCAGGCCATGATGGAACTCGGCGCCGTGGTGTGCAGACCGAAACAGCCGCTTTGCAAGGCATGCCCGATTCAAAGGATGTGTTTGGCCTATGAAAGCCACCGGGTTGGCGAGTATCCCAAAAAGCTGAAAAGATCCCCGGCGCCGCAGTTTAACATCGCGGTGGGGGTGGTTTTTAAAAAGGGAAGGGTTTTAATCACCCGACGAAAACCGGAAGGGCTGCTGGGGGGGTTGTGGGAGTTTCCGGGCGGAAAGATCCGGGACAATGAAAATGCCATGGACGCCTGCATCCGGGAAATTAAGGAGGAGACAAATCTTTCTGTGCGGGTCGATATGCAATTGGACCGGGTCAAACATGCCTATACCCATTTTAAAATTGTCATGGATGTTTTCTGCTGTTCACACGTTTCCGGCAGAGTGAAGCTAAATGGCCCCGTCGATCATCGTTGGATAAAGGTTGACAGACTCGATCATTATCCGTTCCCCAAGGCCAACCATAAGTTCTTCCCGGAATTGAAGAAATTTGCAGCGAAATTGAAAAATGGTAAGTATTCATAAGGATGATTTCACCGCCCATTCGCTCCGCTCATTAAAGGCGCAAAGAACGCAGAGAGTTCTTACCCATTCCTTTTCGCTGAGCCCCGCTCAATGGAAGCGAGATGTGAACAGGGGCGAAAAGGAATAAACTGCAGCCCATACGGGCAGGTTAAGCGATATTCAATCTTCAATCGACAATATTCATTCTCAATAATATGCCTGACATACTTCTCATCCAACCGCCGATCAGAGATTTTTATCTCACGGCCAAACGGACCATTCCGTATGGTTTGGCCTGTATTGCCCCGTCATTGATAGAAAGCGGTTTTTCGGTCAAGATCCTGGATGCGCTGGCCACCTCGAAATCGCGGGCTTGCGATCTTCCCTCAGAAATGGATTATTTGCGCAAATATTACGAGTGGCCGGACAGGTCCGCCTTTGGTCTGTTTCACCAATACCGACACTTCGGCTACAGTTTTGAACATATCGGCAAAATGGCCAAAGAATCCGGGGCGTTTCTCGTCGGGATCTCGTCTTTATTTACACCGTACCTGCAGGAGGCGCTCAGAACAGCCGAGACCGTCAAGGCCTGTCACCCGGGCTGCAAGATTGTTGTCGGCGGTCATCATCCCAGCGCCCTGCCGCAGTCGGTGATGAATTCCAAGGCAGTCGATTTCGTTATCCGCGGAGAGGGTGAAGTATCCCTGCACCTGCTGGCGAAAGCGGTGTCACAAGGAGGTGCCTATAAGTCTATTCCCGGTCTTGTTTTCAGGCGCAGAAACGGCACCCTTCACATCAATCCACCAGCACGGATGACTCATCTCGACGACTATCCATTGCCGGCCACCGACCTTCTCAATCACCGCTTTTACCGCCGCAAAAAGCGCGCCGGCATAGCCGTTGTTGCCGGTCGCGGGTGCCCGATGACCTGCAGCTATTGTAGTGTGGGGGCACGATCCTATCTTAATTACCGCAAAAGAAGCATTAATTCCGTGATTGGAGAAATCCAGCGCGGTGTTAATCAATATGACGTCGGCTTTATCGACTTCGAGGATGAAAACCTGTCCCTAGATCGCCGGTGGCTATTAACACTTCTGAGTGAAATAAAACACCGTTTTGAGGATAACGGATTGGAGCTCAGGGCCATGAACGGACTCTATCCGCCGTCACTGGATGAGGAGGTGATCCGTGCCATGCTGGCCGCCGGTTTCAGGACCCTGAACCTTTCGCTGGGCTCAAGCTCAAAAGAACAGCTCAAACGGTTCAACCGGTCCGATGTTCGCGCGGCATTCGACCGGGCATTGAAACTTGCCGAGGTTTACGGCCTCAACGCCGTGGGCTATGTGATCTGCGCCGCACCTTTTCAAAGTGCTGAAGATTCAATATCAGATCTTCTTTATCTGGCCCAACGGAGGGTTCTGGCCGGCGTATCCATCTTTTATCCGGCACCGGGCAGCAAGGATTTTGATTTGTGCAAAAATATAGGTATTCTGCCCAATCATTTTTCCTGCATGCGTTCGAGCGCTCTGCCGATAGCCCACACAACCGGCAGGAAAGAGGCCGTTACCCTACTCAGATTGGCTCGAATCCTCAATTTTATGAAATCTCTTATAGATACGGGAACATGCATTACAGTGGATGCAACCCCCGCTGAG